>JBCCYD010000028.1:0-25657 GCA_039190385.1 Cyanobacteria bacterium P01_F01_bin.143
AACGTCGCTTAAACTTTTTGGAAGATAAGTATTTTGCCTTGATATACTTCATAAGTTAGATAGAAGAGAATGAAAAATTTTCAATCATACCATAAAATAATTTTGCAAGAGCTCTAATATAATTCTCTAGTGAAAGATGGAGGCTTACTTATTTCTCCTCCCTTCACCTCTCCTAAAAATATTCAATAAATTTTCTAATTTGTTTTATTGAACATTTTGAAATCAATTACATCTTGAAAAAGTCAATTTTCATACCTGATACATAAGCTTTTGTGCCTATTGGGGAGAATTTAGGGAAATGTGATTATACATCCAAAATAACTGTAATTAATAACGAATTAGCTATTGGATGAAAAACTAAGGCTAAGACCGAGTTGTTCAAGAATAACTGATAAACTCGATAGTTGAATATTGCCATCATCCGATAATATTTGAGAGAGATTTTCTCCTTTTAGGTTTGTCTTATTTTGTTGTTCAGTACCCTCAACTCGTGCTTGTATGACTATTCTTAAACCTTGCAAAAACACTGGTATAGAATCTGCGTAACAAGCGGTCAGGTATTCCGCCGCTTCATCTGGATCTTGTAGGGATTTTAGTAATAAATCATCGTATGACTTAACTGGCATTTTTATATTCCTTCCATAATTCTTTTGCAAAAACAATATCTTCCTTTTGATCCGACTTATCTCCACCACATAACAAGATTACAATATTAATTCCATCTCTCCCAAAATAAACTCTATAACCTGGCCCAAAATAAATTTTCAATTCTTGAACCCCACTTCCAACGGAGCGACAATTACCAAAATTTCCTAGCCTAACTCGTTCAATTCTAGCTTGAATTACTGCTCGTCCTTTTCTATCTTTTAATCCTCTCAACCATTCCCAAAATGGCAATTTACCATCTTGGGTTTCATAAACGACTATTTCTTGTTTCATACACAATTTTCTTACCTGTAATGAATAAACGAAATATCATGTCATAGAGAAGACAGGAAATACTTAATTAAGTTATTTACTAGATTTAACCCATACAAAAATATCTTGTTCATCTGTTCCAGATAGTGAACCTACGAATGCAGTGTACACTAAAAGAAAAAAACTTTACTTAACTTAACAATCTTTAAAATGCAACTATTAGAAACAGCGTCTGCTATTGAAGGCAAATATTGGCAATGGCGAGGAAACTCAATTTATTATGTGCAAGCAGGAGAACAGAAGATAAACCGACCACCTCTGCTTCTGGTTCATGGATTTGGAGCTTCGACTGATCATTGGCGGAAGAATATTGCGCAACTACAATCAGAGTTTCAAGTTTGGGCAATTGATTTACTTGGGTTCGGGAGATCAGCAAAACCCAACCAAGAATATAGTGGTCAGCTATGGTGCGATCAACTTGATGATTTTATTATCGAAGTGATTGGTCAACCAACAGTTTTGGCCGGTAATTCTTTGGGTGGTTATGCAGCTCTTTGTCTGGCAGCAGAAAAACCGCGATCGGCTGCGGGTTTGATTTTGCTCAATAGTGCTGGGCCTTTTAGTGATCAAGAACCCCAGGTTGAGAAAAAGGGAATCAAAAATCTTATCGGGAAAATAACACGCTCAATTTTACTTCAACCATTGCCTAGTTACTTATTATTTCAGTATGTGCGTCGGCGATCTATAATTCGGAAGACGCTTAAGCAAGTGTATTTAGATCATAATGCTGTCAGCGATCGCCTTGTAGAAGAGATTTATCGTCCCTCCTGCGACAAAGGTGCCCGACAAGTATTTGCCGCAGTCTTCAAATCGCCCCAAGGTAAAAAGATTGATATTTTGCTCAATCAGATGAGCTGTCCTCTGCTAATGTTGTGGGGAGAAGGAGATCCATGGATGAATACCAGAGAAAAAGGCACAAAATTTCGTCAATATTATCCCCAACTGACGGAATATTATTTACCGGCTGGTCATTGTCCCCATGATGAAATTCCTGAAAAGGTTAATGAATTAATAAAATCTTGGGTTCTAGCAGAAGCCGTTGCCCAGTAATGAACAAACAGTATAATTCAAGAACAAAAAAGCGTTTTGGTCAGCATTGGTTACAAAGTGATCTGGTGTTGGATCAAATTGCCAATGCTGCCGAGTTGAATAGTCGCGATCGCGTTTTAGAAATTGGCCCTGGCACAGGAATTTTAACCCGTCGGCTACTTGCCTCTGCTGAATCAGTTTTAGCTGTGGAAATAGATCGCTATTTATGTAAGAAATTAGTCAAAAAATTTCAAGATTACCAGAACTTTTTGCTATTACAAGGGGATTTTCTTACCTTAGATATTCCCGAATTAGTTAACTCTTTTCCCCTATTTCAGAATCAGAATAAAATAGTTGCGAATATTCCTTACAATATTACAGGATTAATTTTAGAAAAATTATTAGGAAGTATCTCTCAACCGAATATTGTCAATTATGAATCCATTGTTTTATTAATTCAAAAAGAAGTTGGCGATCGCTTAACAGCAAAACCTAGTACCAAAGAATATGGTGCTCTATCAGTAAGGATTCAATATTTAGCTAGTTGCGAGAAAATTTGTGATGTTCCAGCAAAAGCCTTTTATCCCCCACCAAAAGTTGATTCAGTTGTTGTTAAATTGTGTCCGCATATTCTAAATAATCCTGCTGAGAATACTCGTCAATTAGAAACTTTAGTTAAGTTAGGATTTTCTAGTCGTCGTAAAATGTTACGTAATAATTTCAAAAGCATTATCGAGGTTGATGAGTTCAATAATTTACTAGAAAAACTAGAGATTAATCCCCAAAGTCGAGCTGAAAATTTGAGTTTAGAAGATTGGATTAGATTAAGTAATAATTTCCCCGTTAAATAGCATATAAGGAGTGGTTTTACTCATCATAGAATTCATCAATAGAGCGATCGCTATATAATTCCTGTAAATTCTGGTGTTTTTCTTTACGAGAACGACGACGATATTTTTTTTTCGCTAATCTAGGTTCATATTGACCTTTGCCCGAGCGCTTAACTTTAAGCTTAACAGTAGATTCGGCGTCAGGATTATCTTGTTGATTCTTTTGAAAGGCGATCGCTTTTTCCAGAAAATCCAAATAATATTCATATCTTTCCCAATCCCCACGAACCGCACAATTAGGCTCCTCACGATGTAAACAATCGCTAAACTGACAGTTATTATTTTTCAATCTACTTCTCGCTTCAGGAAAATACAAGGCTAAATCCGCAGGATTATAATTCATACTTGGTTGATTAAACCCAGGGCTATCTGCCAATAAACCACCATCAGGAAGCTCGAATAATTCTACATGACGAGTTGTATGGCGACCGCGTTGCAACTTGCCTGATACTCGGCCAACTCTGACATTAACATTAGGAATCAGCTTATTGATCAAACTCGATTTACCAACTCCACTCGGGCCAAGAATTACGCTAATTTTATCCTTTAAACAAGAGAGCAAACTATCAATTCCATAATCTTGAATTGCACTAACAAAAACGGAATCATAACCCCAACTAGCTAATCTGGATTGCCATTGCTCTTGTTGAGATTTCGAGATGAGATCGCATTTATTTAAACATAAACAGAGTTCCAATCCTGTAGACTCGGTTTGGATCAAAAAACGACTTAATTGCCAAGGATCTAACTTTGGTTCCTCTAGGGCAAAAACCAATAACATGAGATCAGCATTAGCGATGGGGGGCCGTTGTAATTCAGTTTTTCGAGGTAAGACATCCGCGATCGCGCCTCTGCCATCCTGCCAATCAGGTTCTTCAATGGCAACATAATCACCCACCATCACCTTTTGCCCAATTTTTTTGAGACGAGTACGACGAGTACAGAGTAAATATTCTAGGTTGCTTTCGCGATCGCAATTAGGAGCTAGTTTTACCTGGTAAAAATTAGCCTGTACCGCCACAACTGTTCCCCATAATGACCAGGTAATCTCAGTAGCCAAAGAAATCACGACTTAAGAGGACAACGGACGAACAAAGCAAAAAATTCTTGGCGATCTTCAATTAACTCTAATTGGTATCCTGACATAGTTAAGCTATCGGGAACTTGTTCTATAGGCTCACCAGGATCTAGCCAAACCTCCAAAACAGAACCAGCCGACATTTGTTCCAAGCGCAATTTTGTACGGACAAAGTTAATTGGACAAGGAGTACCTCGTAAATCTAGCAAAGCATCACTTTGACCTTGCTCGGAAACTGTTTGAGCATTCTTCACTTATGAAATAATCCTCCCAAAAATCCTTCGAGACCTCCTTTGCCACTACTATTGCCCTTAATCGTAGCTAATTTTTCCAGTAATTCTTTCTCTTCGGCATTCAGCTTGGTGGGAATTTCCACTTTAACTGTGATCAAATGATTACCCCGACTTACCGGATTGCCTAATCTCGGGACACCCTTATTTTCGAGAATCACAACCTTATTAGGTTGAGTCCCAGCAGGAATTGTAACTTCTTCGGCTCCATCAACTGTGGGTACTTCAATCCGACAACCGAGAATAGCTTGTAGATAACTAATGCTAATTTCTGAGCTAATATTAATTCCCTCTCGGGTAAATTCGCTATCCGACTCGACAAATAGATAGACATATAAATCCCCTGGAGTGCCATTTCTTGTCCCAGCATCTCCTTCTCCAGATACTCTTAGACGAGTTCCATTATCAACCCCTGGAGGAATAGTGATTTTAAGTTTTTTGGTTTCTTGTTTCCGTCCAGCGCCACCACAAGCCTCACATTTAGATTCAATAACCACCCCAGTGCCATTACAAGTAGGACAGGAAGAAACTTGAGCAAAACTGCCAAAAGGAGTGCGAGTCGCTCTTTTTACCTGGCCCATTCCATTACAAGTAGTACAAGTACTAGAGCCAGTTCCTGGTTTAGCACCACTACCATTACAAACTTTACAACTTTCTAAATGGGGAATTCGGATTTGTTTTTCCCCACCAAAAACAGCTTCACGAAAGTCTAATTTTAAATCTAATCTGAGATCATCTCCACGTACGGGGCCTGTACGGCGACGAGAAGTGCTCGCACCTCCAGCACCACCAAAACCATTGAAAATAGACTCGAAGATATCGGCAAAGCCGCCCATGTCACCATATTCAAACCCAGAAGCTCCGGCTCCAGAAGATACTCCAGCCTCTCCAAAGCGATCGTATCTATTACGGGTTTCTGGCTCAGAAAGCACTTCATAAGCACGATTGATTTCTTTAAAACGATCTTCTGCCCCTGGTTCTTTATTGACGTCGGGATGATATTTACGAGCAAGACGACGATATGATCGTTTTAGCTCCTCTTTGCTTGCATCACGGGATACACCCAGAATTTGATAATAGTCCCCTGCCATAAACCCTTATTGTCTCAATTTTTTATGTATTGTGCTAATGGTACTGTAGCAAAAGATGCTCATAAAAGCCCAATGAAGATTACCCTATGGTTCAATCAATAACTTCATAATCTTCAAAATCAACTTCATCAATTATTGTCGGATCATCATAATTATCACGTTGAGCCGAATCTATTTGACGATTTTGATTCTGAACCGTAACTAAAGCTTTCACAGCTTCATTCTCTTCTTGAGCAACATCAAAGTCGGTATCTATATGGACATGGGAAATAGTTTCATCAAAATTATCAAACCTTCCTTCTACATTGCTTCTACCGTTGCCCGTTGCTTTTTGATAGACATCGGAGCCTACTTGTAGGAGTTTCTGACGGAATTGATCAACTAGATCTTGAACAGCATCTGGAGATTGATTATTGCTAGCAAAAGCATGGTCAAGATGTTTCTTAAGTTTTTGGATTTCAACTTTTAAATCTTGACGAATGAAGTTGCCTTGTTCGCTAAGAGTTGATTCGTAATTGTAAAACAGATTCTCCGCCTGATTTCTAATTTCAATTAATCTGATTCTATTACTATCTTGTTCGGCATATTTTTCAGCTTCTAGGCGCATTCTTTCAACTTCTGTTGAACTTAGCCCCCCAGTATTAGAAATAGTAATATTTTGCTGTTTGCCAGTACCTTTATCTTCTGCGGTAACTTGCAAAATTCCGTTAACATCAATTTCAAAACTAACTTCAATTTGAGGAACTCCCCTAGGAGCAACAGGAATTCCTGTTAGGAGAAATTTCCCCAAGCTTTTATTATCATTTGCCATAGCCCGTTCTCCCTGAAGAACATGAATTTCTACGGAAGTTTGACCATCGGCAGCTGTGGAAAATATCTGAGATTTGCTAGTAGGAACGGTAGTATTTTTTTCAATTATTTTGGTAAACACTTCCCCTAAAGTTTCAATGCCTAGAGATAAGGGGGTGACATCTAAAAGCAGCAGATCCTCAACTTCTCCACCTAATACACCTGCTTGAATAGCAGCTCCCAGGGCTACTGCTTCATCAGGATTGATTGAGCGATCAACCTGCATTTTCTTAAAAACTGTTTGTATCGCATTTTGCACAGCGGGAATTCGAGTCGAGCCACCAACTAAGATCAAGCGATCAATTTCATCTGGCTCCAGCTCTGCATCCTTCAGTGATTGCTCTACTGGTTCTAAAGTTTTTTGGATCAAGCCACGAGCCAAGTCCTCAAATTGAGCTCGACTCAATTCCATTTCTAGATGTTTGGGTCCTGTTTCATCAGCAGTGATAAAAGGCAGGTTAATCGAAGTTGTTGGGGCACTAGAAAGTTCAATTTTGGCTTTTTCAGCTGCTTCGCGTAGGCGTTGCAGAGCCATTTTATCTTTTTGAAGATCAATATTTTCCTGCTCCAAGAAGACCTTAATCATCCAACGAACGATCACATTATCAAAATCGTCGCCACCTAGCTGATTATTTCCGGAGGTGGCTTTAACTTCAAATACACCATTACCTAATTGGAGAATTGAAACATCAAAAGTTCCTCCACCCAAGTCAAAGACTAAAATATTTTGTTCTCTCTCTAGCTTATCCAAACCATAGGCTAAGGCTGCTGCCGTTGGTTCATTGATAATTCGCATCACCTCAAGACCTGCTATAGTTCCAGAATCTTTGGTGGCTTGTCTTTGAGAATCAGTGAAATAAGCTGGAACAGTTATTACTGCTTGAGTAACTGTTTCGCCCAGAAAACTCTCAGCATCTGCTTTGAGTTTTTGCAAAATCATGGCCGAGATTTCTTGGGGAGTATATTGACGATCCTGAATTTGAACGTCAACAGTGTTGTCGCGACCAGAAGTACATTGATAGGGTACTCGCGATCGCTCTTCTTCTGTGTCTGACCAACGACGACCAATAAAACGCTTAATACTATGAACCGTATTAATCGCATTAGTAACAGATTGCCTCTTGGCAAGTTGACCTACTAAACGGGTATTACCTTTCGCAAAAGCAACCATGCTGGGAGTTGTACGACCACCTTCTGAATTAGCAATTACGATCGGTTTTCCACCTTCTAGAACGGAAACACAACTATTTGTAGTGCCTAAATCGATACCTATAACCTTTGCCATAGTGTTGAGGCATTAATGTCAATGACTTTATGGTGTTTTTTTTGGATAATTAAAAAATCAGACTCAATCAATTGCGATTAAGATAGCTGATTTTCTTTTCGGATGAGGTTTAGTTAAACAGCTAAAATCTAACTAACAGATTCTGCAGAATCTACTAAATCTTCCGAGATTTCTTGTTTCCCTTCCGAGGTTATCATGGGTTCTTGAGGAACAGCAACTTTCACCATGGCATGGCGCAAAACCTGATCTTCCAACATGTAACCTCTCATTAATTGCTCAATTACTGTGCCTTCAGGGTATTCATCGGAGGGTTCTCTGAGCATAGCCTCATGAAAATTGGGATCAAATTCCTGCCCTTCAGGACGCATCGCGGATACTCCCATGCGCTTTAAGCAATCGACTAAAGTTTTGTAAACTCCTTGATAACTATTTTGAATTACTTTCTCGGCTTCATTATTAGGTTTAATTTGAACTCTAGCTCGTTCAAAATTATCTACTACTGGAAGTAACTTATTGATAATATCTTTCTTTGACTGCCGTTCCAGATTTTCCTTTTCTTTAATAGTTCTTTTCCGAAAATTGTCAAAATCAGCAGCTAATCTCGCATATTGAGCTTTGATAGTATTCGCTTGCTTGAGCTGTTCATCATAATTCTTTTTAAGATGAGCATTTTCCTGTTGCAAAGTAGCAATAATTTTTTCGTTCTCAGAATCTATCTTGCTCGTCGTATTGCCCTCGGAGGATAACAGTTCTAATTCTTCTGGGATTTCAGGGATTTCTGAAAGCTCGGGAAGTTCGGGAATTTCCGATTGGGGCGCTACAACTTCGGCTGTTACCTCTGGGACTGGTTTATCAGTCGTAGAAGATAAGTCCTGAGCGTCTGCTATTTCCGAACTTTGGGAAATTGTTTCTGGTTCGTCTATGGTTTTTTCTGGCTGCTTTTGGTCGTCACTCATAGCATTTTATGCTGAAACTACAAATTATGATTTGGCAATTAAGGAATTAGTGCTAACTTAATGTAGCATTTCGTCTCGGCTAGCGTGTTTCCTCTTCGTTAATGCTCACAAAAAGGAGCAGCAACTCAAAGAAGTCTGCTCATGCAAGCATAGCAATACTGACACGAAGAATATTTTTATCATTAGAGTTGGTATTTTAGCAAAACTTTCGGGAATACTGGGTGATATCGGGAGATTTTTTTGCTGATTTTATGAGTTATTCTTCATCTTCTAAATCTAAGAAAACTAAGGCGATCGCGTTACGCAATTATTTTTCTCCTTTTGGCAATAAGCTAGTTGAAAAGGGTTTTGTTAACGGCGAACAGATGCAAAAAGCGATGCTGGAAAGTCGCAAGACTGGGCGATCGCTAGTTGACATCTTAGAATCTGTTACGGGTGATGCCCTACCACCGGATGTCTTACGCCAGTATAAAAAACATCACCTTTTTGAGCTTAAAATTCTTTACGGTGTTGCTTCAATAGATATTGAAATTGAGGAAGTTAATAGCGCCCAGTCAGAAGCACTTATCGACACTCTAATCCCCCTAGATATCTGTCGCCGCTACCGGCTCATTCCCCTAGAGAGAAAAGAAGATCCCCCTGCTTTAGTCGTGGCCATGGTGGATCCAGAAAACCTAGAAGCGCAAGACGACCTCAATCGAATTCTTCGTCCCAAAGGCATTGAGCTACAAAGAATTGTCATTACCCAAGCCGATTATCAAAAACTAATTGATAAATATTTAGATGAGGAAGTAAAAAAAGAGAAAGCAGCAGACAAAAAAGACGCAGTTAATGTCGATGTTTCTCTAGACTTAGATAATCTTGATTTTAATCTCGAAGAAGCCGAGGAAGAAGGAGCCGATGATTTAGGAGCAGTCAATGAAGCCCAGGGTGCCCCAATCATCAACTTAGTTAATAAAATTCTCGCCAAAGGTCTTCAAGATGGTGTTTCCGATATTCACGTCGAACCCCAAGAAGAATTTTTACGAGTTCGTTATCGCAAGGATGGGGTTTTGCAAATGGCCTTTGACCCCATGCCGAAAAAAATCATCCCCGCAGTAGTCGCTCGTTTCAAAATCATGGCAGATTTAGATATTGCGGAGAAACGACTACCTCAAGATGGCAAAATCCGACGCATGTTTCAGGGCAGAAAAGTTGACTTTCGGGTTAGTAGTCTCCCTAGTCGCTACGGAGAAAAAGTTTGTTTACGGATTTTAGATAATTCGGCTACTCAATTAGGTTTAGATAAACTAATTACCCATGAGCCTACTTTAGAATTAGTTCGAGATATGGCTAAACGACCCTTTGGCCTACTACTCGTAACCGGGCCTACAGGTTCTGGTAAATCAACCACTCTCTACTCAGTTTTAGCAGAAAGAAATCATCCTGGCGTAAATATCAGCACTGCTGAAGACCCCATTGAATATTCCCTCGATGGAATTACTCAAGTACAGGTGATTCGTGAAAAAGGCATGGATTTTGCCTCAATTTTACGAGCTTTTCTAAGGCAGGATCCTGATGTCATTCTCGTGGGTGAGACTAGAGACCCTGAAACTGCTAAAACAGCAGTAGAAGCTGCCATGACTGGTCACCTGGTCTTAACTACTCTACATACTAATGATGCAGCAGGCTCGATCTCTCGACTCGATGAAATGGGCATTGAGCCTTTTATGATTGCTGGCTCTTTAGTAGGAGTCTTAGCTCAAAGACTAATGCGTCGTGTTTGCAGTGAATGTCGAATTCCTTATCATCCAACCCATGAAGAATTAGCTAGATTTGGCTTATCAGCGGCTAATAATGAAGAAGTTACTTTTTACAAAGCAAATACTTTAGATGCAGATCAAAAAGCAGCAGCCAAAAGCAAAGGAACTTTATGCCCCAAATGTGGTGGTGGCGGCTACAAAGGACGGGTTGGGGTTTACGAAGTTATGAAAACCTCGGAAAAAATTCAAGAATTAATTAATGCAGGAGCCAATGGTGATCAGATAAAAGAAGCGGCAGTTGAAGAAGGCATGATCACTATTTTGGCCTATAGTCTCGATTTGGTGAAAGAAGGTCACACTACTCTAGAAGAAGTTGAACGGGTAACCTTTACTGATTCGGGTCTAGAAGCTGAGCTTAAAGCTAAACGGAAAAGTGGTCTAATTTGCCGAACTTGTGAGGCTCAATTGAAGCCTGAATGGTTAGATTGTCCTTTCTGTATGACATCTCGCTTCACTAGTTAATAAAGGCTTATTGTGTTTTTTTATCAGAGGTTGATCCTATGGAAATGATGATTGAGGATTTGATGGAGCAGTTGGTGGAAATGGGGGGGTCGGATATGCATATCCAAGCAAGTGCCCCAGTTTATTTCCGCATTAGTGGCAAACTCACACCGATTGGGGATGAACTGACGCCGGCTGAATGTCAAAGACTAATCTTTAGTATGCTCAACAATACCCAAAGAAAACAGTTGGAGCAAACCTGGGAATTGGATTGCTCCTATGGCGTAAAGGGTTTAGCTCGTTTTCGGGTTAATGTTTATAAAGAGCGGGGTTGTTATGCCGCTTGTTTACGGGCTCTCTCATCGAAGATTCCTAATTTCGATCAGTTGGGATTACCAGAAATTGTGCGTGACATGACCCATCGACCAAAGGGTCTAATTTTGGTTACTGGTCCTACGGGTTCTGGCAAAACAACTACCTTAGCGGCCATGTTAGATCTCATCAATCGCACCAGAGCAGAACATATTCTGACTGTCGAGGATCCAATTGAATATGTTTTTCCCAATCACAAAAGTCTCTTTCATCAACGACAAAAGGGAGAAGATACCAAAAGCTTTGCCAATGCCCTAAAAGGTGCCTTACGCGAAGATCCAGACATTATTCTGGTGGGGGAGATGCGGGATCTCGAAACTATTTCCTTGGCCATCTCGGCAGCAGAAACAGGTCATTTAGTCTTTGGTACTTTGCATACGAGCTCAGCTGCGGGAACTGTAGATCGGATGATTGATGTTTTTCCAGCAGCAGAACAGGCTCAAATTAGAGCTATGCTGTCTAACTCTTTGATTGCTGTGTTTAGTCAAACTTTAGCTAAAAAGAAAAATCCCAAACCTGGCGAATTTGGACGGGTGATGGCGCAAGAAATTATGATTGTTACCCCAGCGATCGCGAATTTAGTTCGAGAAGGTAAAGCATCTCAAGTTTATTCTGCGCTTCAAACAGGAGGAAAATTGGGAATGCAAACCATGGAACAGGCTTTAGCTAATTTAGTAAAAACTGGAGTTATTGACATTGAAGAAGCGATCGGTAAAAGTGGAAAACCAGATGAACTACAACGTCTAGTCGCAGGAGCGATGTCGATGGGAACCAATAAAGCAAGAAGCCGTAGATAAGACGGTTTCTCGAATTCACCAATAGTTTTAGAATAACCAATTTTGCTGTAAGTAAAACATTATTAATCCATGACTGTATATGTAGCTAAAGTTAAAGAAAAGTCAGGCAAAGTCTTTAAAGAAAAAGTAGAAGCCGAATCTCCAGAACAAGCCCGTAGTATCTTGAGCAATAGATACGTTGCCGTAGGGAAGGTTAGCAAGTCGGCTCTTGATCTCGATTTATCCCAATTGGAATTGGCTATGACGAAAGTCAAAGTCAAAGATAAAGCTGTATTTTCCCGTCAATTTTCCGTGATGGTCAATGCCGGGGTCGCAATTGTCAGATGTTTAGGCATTTTGTCAGACCAAGCAGGCAATCTTAAACTCAAAAAAGCCTTAGTCGGCATTAGTGCCGAAGTTCAACAAGGTGTAAGTTTGTCAGAAGCTATGGCCAAACATCCTGAATGCTTTGATGATCTTTATGTCTATATGGTTGAAGCTGGGGAAGCTGGTGGGGTTTTGGACGAAGTATTGGAGCGTCTTTCTCTCTTACTAGAAGATATCGCTAAACTACAAAATCAAATAAAGTCGGCGATGACCTATCCAATGACGGTAGGATTCTTTGCTGTTGTTGCTTTTTTGGGAATGACCATCTTTTTGATTCCTGTATTTTCGGGAATTTTTGATGGATTAGGGGCTGAATTGCCAGCCTTAACCTCTTTTATGGTTTGGTTAAGTGATACTCTTCGGAGTTGGAAGGCATTAATCCCAATCGGGGGAATCATCACCATTACTTTTGTTTTTAAAACCTATTACAAAACGCCCATGGGCAGATTGCAAATCGATTCTTTTATGCTCAAAATGCCTTTGTTTGGCGATTTAAATCAAAAATCAGCAGTCGCTCGTTTTTGTCGTATTTTTGGGGTGCTTACTCGTTCAGGAGTTCCCGTATTAAACTGTTTTGATATTGTCTGTAATACAATTACTAACAAAGTTATTGTTAATGCTGTCCAATCAGCTAAAGCTGAGATTCAGCAAGGCGGAATGATTTCTCTGGCAATCCAAAAGGAAAATGTCTTCCCTCCTCTAGCTATTCAAATGATTAGTATTGGGGAAGAAACTGGAGAACTCGACTCTATGATGTCTAAAGTAGCTGATTTCTATGAGGATGAAGTGGAACAAGCGGTTAAGGCTTTGACTAGTATGCTTGAACCAATCATGATGGTAGGAATTGCGATTATGGTAGGAACAATTTTGTTGTCGATGTATTTGCCAATGTTCGCAGTTTTCGATCAATTGGGTTAATACATAGTTTAGTTGCTCATTATTCAAAATTTTCCCATCCCGATCGCGTTAAGATTTTTACTCTAAGCATCTGGGATGGGATTTTTTTGCTATGGGAAAAAATTAAGGATTATTCTAAATCGTCAAAATTCAACAAGAATGGCAGTTCAGAAGCCGCATCACCACTAATTACTAATACCTTAGGAACTTGTGAGCCTCCTTCTCGCCAAGCTGCGATCGCTTCTTTTTCTAGTACTAATCGTCCACCTTGAGCTTTCAATGTCTCGGCTAACAATCTTTGAGCTTCTGCTTTACCTTTGGCGCGGTTGATTTCTGCTAAAGCTTTTTGTTCAGCTTCACTGGCAATATATACAGCTTTACGCGCTTTTTGTTCGGCAATTTGTTTCTCTTCTACTGCCCTAGCAAATTGGGGGGAAAAACTTAGATCGACCACACTAGTATCGAGGACGATGATACCGTATTTTTCTAAACGAGTACTCAGAGCATCATCAAAATCTTGTTTTAATTGATTGCGTTTAGTAATTGCTTCTTCCACGTTCCTCAGAGCTGCCGCGATCTTAAAAGATTCTTGAGTCTGAGGCGCAATGATTTTAGCAACAATATTTTCTAAAGTTCCTTGTTTGCGACGGATTTCCACAATTTGTTGGGGATCGAGACGGAAGTTGATAGCAAATCTAGCGTTCAAATCCTGAAGGTCTTTTGTTAAACTTTCTGCGGGAACTTCAAATTTTTGGACAGTGACATCGTAAACATCAACAAAAGAAATAAAAGGCGGACGAAAATGTAAACCTTCTAATAATGGTGGTTCTTGCGCTTCCCCTAAAATACTGAGTACTCCAGCTTGTCCAGGATTGATGATGATAAAGCAGTTGAAAACAACTAAAATCAGCAAGGCAATAATCGCCCCACCGAGAATAGAAAATATGCCTTGAGATGATTGATTAGTCAATTTTTAATGATCTCCAAATTTATACTGACATATAAAATGTAACTATTCGTGACCACAATTAACTAAATTCAATAATTAATATTCTTTAAAAATCAATGAATAAACCCTTAGATTCAACTATAACACTGCTTAATTCTCTTAATTACGGCGATCGCATCAAAGGATTGAACCAATTACGAACTATGGAGAAAGCGGAAGCTTTTAGGCTAATCTTGCCCTTGGTAAAAGATATGAACACCAGAGTGCGTTATGCGGCGGTGAGTCAACTTGATGTTTTAGGAACAGAAAATTTAGAATTGTCTTTAGAATTATTACGCGATCGCCTATTTAACGATTCAGAACCTGATGTCCAAGCAGCCGCCGCTGATGCGATCGGAGGATTAAAACTTACTGAAGCCTATGATGATCTAGCAACAGCTTATCATCAAACCTCAGAATGGTTGGTACAGTTTAGTATCATTGCGACCCTAGGAGAACTAGGAGAACCTCGGGGATTTGAACTGCTAGAAGAAGCATTAAACTCAGATATCAATTTATTGCAAACTGCTGCCATTGGCTCCCTCGGAGAACTAGGAGATCAACGAGCAGTCGAAATTCTTATTCCTTTTGCCAATAATGAAGATTGGCAAATAAGATATCGTTTAGTCCAAGCCCTAGGCAGATTAGGTGGCGACCAAGCTCAAACTGTTCTGCAACAGTTAGTTCATGACGAAGTGGCTCAAGTAGCCCAAGAGGCCGAGAACAATCTGAATTAATGCCTATAATGACAAGAAACTTTTATAACCAACCACTGATCTTGCCCTAATGAACCGCAAATACCTAACTGGATTGACTCCCGAAGCCTATGAACATCCTTTTGACCGTCAAGCTTTAGTTTCCCTCGAAAAGATTCCTGGAGTATCCTTATTCTTTAAAAAAGTTAATGAATATGGCATAGATCGTTTACTCAGATTTAAATTTGGGGCCACCTGTGTGCGAGTAAACTCTCGCAATTTTCCCGAGTTGTATCAAACATTTAGCGAAGCCTGCAAAGTTATTGATATTAGTCCAGTTCCTGAACTATACCTAATGCATGGTGCTGGATATATTAGAACTCTGACTGTGGGGGCGAATAATCCGATGATTATTCTCAATATGGATGGTATGAAAAAACTGTCTACCGAAGAATTACTCTACGCTTTAGGTCATGAATTAGGGCATGTTAAAAGTAAGCATTTACTCTATCACCAAACAGCGATGATTCTTCCTGGCTTGGGACGAGTGATTGCCAACTCTACTCTGGGAATAGGTGGCTTAGCTACCAATGGCATTGAGTTCGCCCTGTTTCAATGGGTTATGATGGCGAAATTAACCTCAGATAGGGCGGCTTTACTAGCTTGTCAAGATATTGATATTGCTTATCGAAGTTTAATGCAATTAGCTGGATTATCAGAAGAATATATTAATCCTATTACGGTAGAAGAATTTATTGAGCAGGCTAGAGATTTTGGTAGTTACAACCTTGACAGCTTAGATAAATTCACAAAAATGCTGAGTTTTATGGAACCCAATCATCCCTGGACAACATTGCGCGCAGCAGAACTGTTGAAATGGATTGAATCGGGAGAATATCAGGCCTTATTAGAGGGCAATCAGCCGCAACCCAAAGTAGACGTTGTGAAGCAGTTGCCAACAAGTTCAGAAGAGTGGGATTTTCTAGAATCTTGGGAAGCGAATTAGCAATTAATAATGAATAAAAAAAAGTAGGTATTAGTCGGGGAAAAGTAGGAATTTAAAATAGAAAGTAGGAATTAGTAGCCTATTTAAAGAAGATTTGAAAACTAGTATATTTTCTGTGGTATAAAAATAAATAATTTGTAATTTCAACTATTTGAAATTATCTAAAAACTAAAATATCTGCAGCCAAAATATAACTATTAACTTTTTGAAATATGAAACTAATTTCCTTTGGTATTTTAATGCAATTGCTCAGCGATCGCGATCTATTCTTAAGTGAGATTAAACAAAAGAAAAAACTAGACCTTAAGATTATTTCTTTATTCTTTTACAGTTCACTATTCTTAGCTCTTTATGGCGCTATTATTGGTTCATCTCATGGTGGCTTACAGATATTATCCTCAGCCCTTAAATTACCAGCCCTGTATTTATTAACTCTATTAATTTGTTTACCAACTCTTTATTTTTTTGATGTTATTTTTGGTTCCAAAAGTTCTTTTAACCAATATGTAACCTTACTCTTCGCTTCAATGTCCATGATTAGCGTAATGTTATTTGGTTTCGCGCCAGTAACATTATTTTTTCGGCTATCGATGAATGATTATGAATTTTTCCTCTTATTAAATATCATCGTGCTAGGACTTACAGGGTTTATTGGGATTAAATTCTTCCATAAAGCGATGAAATCATTAATTAATCAAGAAGTAGAATCAGCTAAAAATCGTCATAAATTGATTAGAGCCTGGCTTTTTCTCTATGGCTTTGTTGGTAGTCAACTAGGATGGACTCTCAGACCGTTTTTTGGTACTCATGGGCAGCCTTTTGCTTTGTTTCGAGAGATAGAAAGTAATTTCTATGTTGAGGTCTTAAGACTTATTAGTAATTTTTTAGGTATGGGTTAATAAGTTTATTTAATCCACTAAACGACAATGAAATGGGTAGCAAAAAATAAGTTGACTACCCTTGTCGTTCAACATAAAAAATTTAAATCAACTTACTCATGAAAAACTCAGTAAAATGGGACAAAATACCGATATCTCAAGCTGAATTAGACAGCATATTACCATTAAATATATTTGATAATTGGGCAATAGAAATTTGTCGAGTCCTAATATTAAGGAAGAAGAAATACTTTCAATCATTACTAATAACCGAAGCTGCAATTTTATTTTTAAAAATTGTCTTATTGTTTTCGTTGAACCTAATGATATTTCGCAATCTAGAACTTGTATCAAATAATAGTTATGGATTAATCCTAATTTTTTTATTGTCGATTATAATCGGGTTATGCTTGCTTCTTTTGCTTAACTATTTGTTATGGCATAAGGCTAAAAGATTGAAAACTATTGCAATTATTCTCGAAAAAGTAAAAGATTTTAATTCTTTAATTAATACTCTTAAGACTCTTACTGAGTTGAGCTCTTTTAGCGATTTTTCAATTCAAGACTCTGATGAGTCATCAATTAAGCTCTCTGGGAACAATTTACGAACAAGTAGTCCTGAATTATCTTTGAACATGGAAGATATTCTAATCACGACTAGAACTAGTTTACTTCAGAGTATTCAAAGTTATAATACTCTTTATCTAAAAACAAATAATAAACGAAATATATCTCAATTATTTGCCAATTTAGAAAATAAATTGATTCATTTTATCTCTTTACCATCCGAAAATAGTAGTAAAGAATATCAACAAACTTTAGAAGAAATTATCAATTTAGGTCTAACCGTTCATCAGGAGTTGAAAAAGCGAGATAGGTGACCAGTAGTACATTAAATTAATTCACCCATTCTTGATAAATAGTGTTAGGATTGGCTCTGAGAATTAAAAGATTAACGATTAGGTTTGTATTCAGTAACGAAGGTTTTTCCGTAAAGTATTGAGCTATTTCTTTTCCAATAATCTTGTCTCTCTAAACCCAACACTGATTGAGGAGACAATCAAAATATGTCAATTTATATAGGCAACTTATCTTATGAAATTAATCAAGAAGACTTAAATGAAGTCTTTGGAGAGTATGGAACTGTAAAAAGAGTTCATATTCCGACTGATCGTGAAACAGGTCGCGTTCGTGGATTTGCTTTTGTAGAAATGGAATCCGAATCTGATGAAGATAAAGCTATTTCAGCTTTAGATGGAGCAGAATGGATGGAACGTAGTCTCAAGGTCAATAAAGCTCGACCTCGTGAGAACAAAAGTTCCTTTGGTGGTGGTGGTCGCCGGAACAATCGATTCTAGGCTTCAATTACTAGATTAAACCTTCAACGCTTCTGAATTATGCGTAGAAGTACCATAATCTTGTTTCGATAAACTCATTACTGTAGCGATCGCGGTTTCTCTAATTTTACTAGAAGTCGCGATCGCAATATTTTTTTGTGAGTCTCATCAAACTTCTCAACATCATGAAACAGTATTTGATTCAAGACAGATCTATTCTTTTTCCACATTTCCCGCTTTAACCCAAGCTTCTCTCTGAGTTTCAGGAATGCGAACTCTCTGCCATCTCTTGTCTGAACTTTCTTCAAGAATAATAATCCGCGCATTGTAGTCAATTCCTCCGATCCGCTCGGCATCTAATGCTGGTTCAGCGCGCAAACTTAGACCTTGAGGCCAAGTAACTCTAGCAAAATAGGCATTGGGTGGTAATTCAGGTTCTGGTTCGGGAATAGGCTCCGGTTCAGGAGTAGTTTCTGATGGCACAATCGATTCTGCTGCTACCTCAGAGTCTTCTTGAGCTGAGGGTAATAGTTTCGTTTCA
The DNA here is from genome assembly GCA_039190385.1 of Cyanobacteria bacterium P01_F01_bin.143. Lineage (GTDB taxonomy): Bacteria > Cyanobacteriota > Cyanobacteriia > Cyanobacteriales > Xenococcaceae > Xenococcus. Next base: position 18,567 of record JBCCYD010000028.1, read on the forward strand.
TCTTCAAATACAGGCTTGGTTGGGGTATGCGCCGACATTTTTGTAAAATACCAATAGGCCATCCCAGCACCAACACCAGCGATCAGGGTTACTCCTAATATAAAACCTATAATAAATTGAAAAATACTAGAGATCGTACTAACCCAAGTTTGCTTTGTCATCGGAGTCAATTTCGTAGGAATTAAGCGAATGATCATCTGTAGATCACGGATTCATCTCAAATAATAATATTTGATTGTTAATGATCATAGCTTTGGTGAAAAATCTGCGACGATTTTCACCTTGTTTTATTAATCTTTTTCCTTCCCAAAATTGAGAGATATCTAAGCCGATACAAAATCACTACTATAGAGAATAATTTTTGAGCTTGGTAAGGATAACAAGAAAAATTTTCCGAGCTTGCTAGCCTTAAGCTCACCTTTGGTCGTAAACTGAAGTTTGCAAGAAAAATGTCTCAAGATAAAAAGCTGTGCGAAAAATAGTAATTGCTGGGAACTGGAAAATGCACAAGACTCAAACAGAGTCTTTAGAATTTGTGCAAAAATTTAAATCCGCGATCGAAAATGCTGATGCGTCTAGAGAAACAATATTATGTACTCCTTTTACTTCTCTAGCTATTATGTCAAAGAACCTTCACGGCGGCACGATTAAACTGGGTGCGCAAAACATCCATTGGGAGGATCAAGGAGCCTACACAGGAGAAATTTCTGGTGGGATGTTAACCGAGATTGGCATCAACTATGTGATCATTGGTCATAGTGAACGCCGTCAATATTTTGGAGAAACGGACGAAACTGTCAATTTACGTCTTCAAGCGGCTCAAAAACATGGTATTTGCCCTATTCTTTGTGTTGGGGAAACTAAAGAACAAAGAGATGCTGGGGAGACCGAAAATATTATCATCAATCAACTTGAGAAGGATTTGTTGGGAATAGACCAAAATAATTTAATCATTGCCTACGAACCAATTTGGGCAATTGGCACAGGCGATACTTGTGAATCTACAGAGGCAAATAGAGTTATTGGGATTATTCGTCAACAATTAGATAATAAAAATGTTTCTATTCAATATGGTGGTTCTGTAAAGCCTAATAATATTGATGAGATCATGGCACAACCAGAAATTGATGGTGCTTTAGTGGGTGGTGCCAGTCTTGAGCCTGAAAGTTTTGCCCGTATAGTCAATTATAAATAGAAGTTTCCGGTGTTTGGAGTCGAGATAGTACTCGACTCCCAATTTTAAATACGAAATGCTTAGCAAAAGAAAAAAGGGTTGGCTTCACTATAGCCGACCCTGCGTGCTTGGGAACGCACTTTAAATTAATTTCTAATAATGCTGATTTGTTTGAGAAAACAATTTGCAATTTGTTCTGGTAAATTTCTTTATCCTACTGAAGAACTAATTTAACGTTAGCGTTCTGTAGACCACGTTGTTTAACTTCAGACAAAGTTTTGTTAACAGCGTACTTCTGATTAATAGAATTGATTAATTCAGTTTGATTGTGCTTTTTGGCAACACCCCAAAGATCAGCAATTAAATCAAAAGTACCATCGCTATTCTCAGACCAACCAAGATCATATTCTCCTTCAAGAACAGCTACAATATCAGCGCGAACTTGCTGACCATTGTAACCACGAACCTCAGCTTCAGTTTTGACATTAATACCAAGATCGCGAAGAGAGTTAGTGAGGATTACAGCATCAGTAATTTTGGTGCGTAGAGTGCTAAAGTGAGACATAAGATTTCCTCCAGTGGAAAATAAGTAAACAACAACTTTATTCTATTTTGAACCTTAATCCTGTCTTGTTGGGATTTAAGACGGATTGTTTTAAGAAATTACTAGCTGACGCTAGTCTTTGCCTCCGTATAAATATACGGAAGAAAGTCTGTTAAAACTCCAATCGCTGATATTCAGCAACGGAAGCTGATGCAGTACGCGCTCTTTGTCTTGCCCAATCTCTGAGGGCTGTGACCTGTTCAATCATCGTCTTAGACAATGGTAGGGTAGCTTTAATAGCAGCTATAATATCTAGCTGAGTAAACTCCCTATCCTGAGCAAACGCATCGTACATAGCGGCAATAATTGCCTGTTCGATCTCTGCACCAGAAAAACCTTCGGATATCTTGGCTAATTGTTCTAAATCGAAGCGAGTAATCTCAGAACGTCTTTTGCCAAGATGAATTCTAAAAATATCTTGTTTCTCCTGGGGAGTGGGTAAATCGACGAAGAAAATTTCGTCAAATCTTCCTTTGCGCAGGAATTCTCCTGGTAGTCTTTCCACTCGATTTGCTGTTGCCATCACAAATACGGGGGAGGTCTTCTCCTGCATCCAAGTCAGAAAAGAACCAAAGATGCGGTTGGAAGTTCCGCCATCAGAGTCTCCTGAACCAGCGCCGCCCGCAAAAGCTTTGTCAAGCTCATCAATAAATAAAATTGCTGGAGAAATTGATTCGGCCGTTTTCAGCGCGTTGCGGAGATTGGCTTCAGAACGACCCACCATTGAACCATCATAAACTCTTCCCATATCTAGTCTTAGTAGGGGTAAGCCCCAAAGACGAGAAGTAGTTTTGGCAATGAGGGACTTTCCGCAGCCAGGAACGCCCAAAATTAACATTCCCTTCGGCTGTGGTAGCCCATATTCTCGGGCTCTTTCAGTAAAGGCATTAGAGCGCTGTCTGAGCCAAATTTTTAATTCTTCTAGACCACCGACTGAATCTATAGTTTCATCTTCTTCGATGTATTCTAAGATTCCGTTACGACGTATCAGTTGCTTTTTCTCGGAAAGGACTATTTCGACTTCCTCTTCTGTGAGACGACCCGCTTTAACCCTGGCTTTGCGATACACTTTTTCTGCCTCGTCTTTGGTCAGTCCTAGGGCGGCCTTGAGAAGTTTTTCCCGAGCTTCGGTATTGATGCGCGAAGTTTTGGTGTTTTGCAGTTGGGCAGATAAAACTTGGTTTAGTTCTGAGAGATTTGGTAGAGGATAATCGAGAACTACCACTTCTTTCTCTAGTTCAATGGGAACTTGTTGGATCGGAGACATCAGAATAATTACTTTCTGCGTATTTTTGAAACTCGCGATCGCATCTCGTAACCATCTGGTAACTACAGCTCCATCAATAAAAGGATGTAAATCTTTAAAAATATAAATTCCAGGGTCTGTTTGACGCATCACCCATTCTAATGCTGCTTCAGGAGATACTGTATTATGTAAAGTCATTTGGCGAGGTTGACCATACTCAATGATCCCGTGGGTTACCGTCCAAACAAAAATCCGTCGATGCTCTGCATTATCTTGAGATATCTGAGATATTGCTTGCTCTGCCCGCTCTTCTTCTGGAGTAACCAAATATATCAGGGGATATTGAGCTTGGATTAAAATATTGAGCTCTTCTTGCATAATATATCGACCTTCGCATCAGGGTTTACAGTAACAGGTATTCGTAGAATGTACTTCAGCAAGTAACCAGTTCTTCTTGAGATTTGCCCGCATTCTGCATGACTTTTTCTAGAGGAGAATCCTCCGATATAACACTTGGCTGATTCTTCAGCGAAGTCATTTCTCCATCTCGCATTACCATTGCCGCATCACATTCTGGGCAGACATGTACTTGATGTCTTTTTCCATGGAGTTGAGCTTCTAGCTGCTCTACTGTTTCTGGATGATGTAGGTAAAAATTTACCGCTTTTGATACTAAAGCTGACATTGATTCGGTATCTATGGCAGCTCTAATCTTAAGTTTTCGATGAAGTTCTGGAGGTATATATACAGTTACTTTTTGCTTGTCTTGCATATCACTATCTTTAGTAATTACCCGGGTATGGAAATCAATTTACCTTTTCAGACTTAAGATGTCAAGACAGCAAGCTGCTTTGCTGTCATTTTTGTCACAAAAGTTAACATAAAGTTTAAAGAGCAACATCTTGCCACGCTGATTTTAGTGGGTTAGGCTTGTCGAGGAAAAATCCCCATGGTCAATCTTTTGACTCATAAAAATTATTGTTGGGAATATTTGGTCTATGATTTTGCTCTTTAGCATAATTCTGGCATTTCTTACTTTTATCATTGCCATTCCAATCATTGTCTTTGCGGTAGAATGTGCTGCTGCTAGTAGAGATCACAATAGATCTTGGCCAAGATTTCAAGATGCCAAAAGGCCAAAAATCGCTGTTTTGATTCCTGCACATAATGAGGCTTTAGAGATTGAGGCAACTCTAAAGGGAGTATTCTCGCAGACAGAACCAGAAGATTTGGTAGTTGTGATTGCTGATAACTGTGAAGATAAAACCGCAGAAATTGCAGCTCAAGCTGGAGCAATAGTTATTGAAAGAACGAATACGAAGCAAAGAGGCAAAGGTTATGCTCTCGATTATGGATGCCAATTTCTAGAGAAAGATCCTCCTCAAGTAGTGATTATGCTGGATGCTGATTGCAGTATTGAATCGAAGATGATTGAGCGAGTTGCCTATCAAGCACAGGAAACTAAGAGTCCAATACAAGCTTTGTATTTAATGGAGCCCCCAGCTCAAGAGACTCCTGAAGATTTAATTTCTGCTTTTGCTTTTTTGATCAAAAACCTAGTGAGACCAAAAGGTTTAGCTAACTTGGGTCAACCTTGTTTGTTAATGGGATCGGGAATGGCCATTCCTTGGCCAGCGATCAAAGAAGTTAAGCTAGCTAGTGATAATATTGCCGAGGATATGCAACTGGGAATTGATTTAGCGATCGCGGGATATACACCTCAATTCTGTGGTGACGTGAAAGTACTTAGCCGTTTACCCCAAAAAAGCAGTGCCAAAAAAAGTCAACGTACCCGTTGGGAGCATGGTCACTTGCAGACTATGATCAATCAAATTCCCCGATTATTGAAAATTTCTTGGAAAACTAAACGTAGCGATCTGCTGTTTCTAGCACTGGAGATTTCCGTGCCGCCTCTATCTTTATTAGTAATCCTTTGGACGCTAGTTTTAATACTTAATTTATTAGCAGGAATTTTCCTAAATATCTGGCTACCAGCCCAAGTCATATTGATTCTTGGTTTTATCCTAACTTCATTTATTTTGAGTTCATGGCGCAAATTCGGCTCCCAGCTCATTCCGTTCCACAAGTTGCTTTACATTCCTTTTTACTTATTATGGAAAATTCCCTTATACTTGCAATTTTTGGTATCACCCCAACAAGAATGGATTAGAACAGATAGAGAAGATAATTGATCAAGTCAAAAGCCCCTGATGGGGAAGTAATGAGTCCTGTCTTCGCAGGATCGAGATAATGAGTAATGAGTAATAAGTAATGAGTTAATATACCCCCGTGTTTCTTGAAAGTCAAAAGTTATGAACTACTACTGACATTCTGTTCATCTAAAATCAGATGTTCTTGGGTGGTTTCTGCTTCGATTTCTACCATATGGGATTTGAGAGGGTAGAAAGGTTGATGGAGACTAATTAATTGGGCTAAGGTTTTTTTTAGCTGAGTTCGCGGCACAATCTGATCCACAAAACCATGTTGCAATAAATATTCAGAAGTTTGAAATCCTTCAGGAAGTTTTTCCCGCAGAGTTTGTTCAATAACTCTTCTACCAGCAAACCCAATAGTAGCTTTGGGTTCGGCTAAAATAAGATCCCCTAGCATAGCGAAACTAGCAGTGACACCGCCTGTAGTGGGATGGGTAAGGACAGGGATATAAAGTAGTTTGGAACTTTGATGGCGTTGTAGAGCACCAGAGATTTTGGCCATTTGCATTAGACTCAACATTCCTTCTTGCATTCTGGCTCCCCCGGAAGCACAAATAATCACGACTGGGAAGCGTTCTTCTGTGGCCCGTTCGATGAGACGACAAAGTCTTTCGCCAACGACAGAACCCATGCTACCGCCCATAAAGCGAAAATCCATTACGCCCAAAGCTAGGGGTAAACCATCTATTAAACCAATTCCTGTTTTGACAGCATCGCTGAGGCCAGTTTTCGCTTGATAATCTTTGATGCGATCGCGATAAGCTTTACGATCATTAAACTCTAAAGGATCAGTCGGTCGAATTTCTTCTCCCAAAGGTTGCCAGGTCTGAGAATCGATTAATTGATTGATCCGTTCATCACTATCGACACGAGAATGATGGTTACATTCTATACAAACTAATTGATTTGCTTTTAAATCCTTCGTGTAAGCGACTGCTCCGCAAACCTGACATTTTGACCATAGTCCATCAGCAATATCCCTTTCTCGTTGCTTTTGGATAGCGGGTTCGGTTTTTCGGCGGTTAGCAAACCAATCAATTAAAGACATATTTTACTAAAATTTTGCTATGGAATTGTAACTTGAAATAATTACTTTTTGGTACACAACCTTTAATTATAAGGTGTTGAGAGTTAAAAATCTTAATAAATTGATTCTCCTGTCGTCACAATAACGAGTATTCATTCGTGAACTTAATCGCCATATTGGGAACTTAATCATCATATTGGGAACTTAATCATCATATTGGGAACTTAATCGCCATATTGGGAACTATAGGTTCATCAGCTCTCTAAATGCCCTTAAATATGCCAATGAAAGTTGTATTTAAAAAAGGGGAATATGAATAAACATGGACTAATAAAACATGCTTAATAATCAAAACTACAAGCTTGTCGAACAAATTGAAGAATTATCCAAGGCGAATTATACTGGCACAATTAAAATAACTAGAGCTCAATCTAAAGCCCTAAAAACAGTTAACATTGGTCCAAAAATTTCTTTTTTGGTCTTTGCCCAAGGAATAATTGTCTATGCCGATGATGCTGAGAATAGCCCCCAATGCTTGGCAAAAAAGATTGGCCAAAAATTTAAGATAAATCTGATAGATAGAGCTCTTATCACAGTAAAAGATAAGGTTAAGAATGAGAATTCTTTCCATGAGATATTTGATTTATTAGCACGGTTTGGCCTTGTCAAATCGGAGGAGCTGGCAGAATATATCCATAATAATATTATTATTACGCTAGAAGAAATTGGTGATAATTTAGGCAATTTAGAGGAGTATACCGATTTTAATTTCGATTTAAATCAAGAGGGCTTAGGATTAAGCTGGCAAGAAATCAAGAGTAGAATTG
>JBCCYD010000029.1:0-25631 GCA_039190385.1 Cyanobacteria bacterium P01_F01_bin.143
TGTAAGATTCGGCTAATCTCAAATACATTGTAGAAAATCAAGCAATTAGAAACTAAATGATTGTATTTGATTATTTTACGCTGCTCTTCTCGACTATTCTGCTGAATTATTCCCGCATTGCCAAAGCCAACCCACTTAGTAAAGCCATTGAATGCCTCACTCTTATTCAAAGCGGACTGAATAGTTTGTCGTAAATCTTGACTGCCAAGATATTCCATCAAAAAGCCTGTTCTAATAGCCCTACCTAATTCGCTAAATGCCTGATAGAGTCTATTCTTACGGCTGTACGTTCCTAACTTTCTCAAGATAGTTGAAGCAGTAAATTTACCCGCCTTGATAGACAAAATCACCCGCATCATATCGGGTAGATGGGTTTCAATTAGCCTCCAATCAATGACATCAGTAAACAACTCGTCAATGTGGTCATAACGAATTTGTTTGTCAGGACGGCACAAAGTTAAATTCTGCCAGTTACGAATTCTCGGCATCAATTTAATTCCCAACAAATAAGCGAAGGCAAATACAGGAGAGCTTTGTCCCTGAGTATCTGCATGAATTGTGTCGGGTTGAATATCCGAAGTATTTTTCAACAGTCCATCTAAGATATAAACGGCTTCCCAGACTCCACAAGGGATAAAGTGAGAAAACAAAGCGATATAGGTATCGCTGACATGATAGTAACCAATGCCTCCGTAACCACCATAGCGGATATGATATTCAGCCAGAAGATTCTGCTCATAAATATCCCACTTAGTCCCATCGGCTGAAACTCTTTTACCCGAACCCCAAAACTTAGGTAGAGAGAACTGATTATAGGCATTAATCACCCGATAAATCGCTTTCTCCAAAGACGGCAAACCAATATGACGCTGATTGACATAAGCTATTTGTTTGCGGTCGAAGTTACTCAAAGAATTAGCTGTTTGAGAAGACCCTAGATTGCATCCATAACAAAAGGTAGCAGCTAGGTAGCGACTGACAGAATCTTCTATTTTGGATTCATGTCCTGACAACAGACGAAAATATTGAGTCCAGTTGAGCCATAATTCTGTATCAGTGAGGATATCTAATAGATTTACTGGTTTAATCCGTTCTTCAATTAGGGATTCAATTTTAGCTAATTTTTGAGAATCGACTTTCTTTTTCGGTCGCTTGAGAACTGGTCTGCCTTGTTCTAAACGAACGGATTGGTTATTGGGGAAAGACTGGTCGGTTTTTTGAGTTATGTCCAACAGCCAGTTCTTGACGTGAGCGACAAATGCCTTGGGTTCTACTGGTAAATCAACTAACTTACCAAATTCATCGATATTGGCTTCATATTCCGCCCAGGAAATCTGTTGAGTTCTATAATCAGCGAAAGCATCGCTATCTTCGACATACAAATCTCCCGACTTTAATTCCCACATCACCTGAGAAAAAACACACATCTCAAAATATCTGCGATTGATAGAGTCTGGATAGGATTTCTTGGCTTTTTGATTGGTAATTAACTGCCACCATTTGCTCGGAATCCAGTCTAAATCTAGCAGTTGAACTGTTTGATTATCTTCTATTTTGATAGCATCTAGCCAATCTTTGCGACTTCCCTGATGAGCGAGCAAAAATTGAATGCTGGTCTCAATGGATTTATCCTGGGTTGTCGAGTGTAATTTAACCTGCTTGAGAATCTGAAACAGTATAGCTCGGTGGGAACGGTAAAAACGCCAGAGAAAAGGGTAGTAATTATTGTCAGTGTAGGCAAGATGAGCTTCGCATTCGCTCAGCAGTTGGTCGGGATTTTCTCCCAAAGCTTTCTCTATTTCAGTAAACCTTTGAATTACTTCTCCTTCAGTAGAATAAGCCACAATCACATCTCTGAAAGTGCTGATTAATCTATCGGTTCTAGCCTGATATTCTTCGCGATATTTATCCAAGGCTTCTTTAGCTTTGACATGAATCTTCTGCATCCGCCTGATAAACATCGTTGCTAAATCATCTAAAGTACGTGCGGATTGAGTAGCTATTAGGGCAGCAGATAGAGTATAGCGTTTGTGGGGTTCTAGCTCTTTCATTCTGGCTGCATCTAAACTCATTGCTTCTGTAGCAAAATGTTTGAGTTTGACATTGGGAATGTGGGACAAAGCATTTTGATAGGTATTAAGTTGAGATAACCACTTTAACCGCCAGACTAATGCTTTGAGGTTCTTCAGAATAGGTTTACCTGGGTCTTGTTTTAGTTCGAGCCAGGGCGTTTTTGATGATGCCTCAGTGGTAGTAAATAATGAATCCAATTGTTCGTAATCTTTATGGTTGAGAGATTGGCTGAGGAGTCCGTAGAAAGCTCTCTCAACAGTTCCTCTAACTCTTCTGGCTGCTCTGACCAGAGTATTAAATACGGGTAGTTCGTAGCGATGATGAACTAATTCCTCAATGGCAACATTAATGATATCTGCCAAGTCATTTTTGGTTCTGGCAGCTTCTGCCATTGATTTGACAACCAGCTTCCTAGCTTGGGCTTGATAGGGATTAATGGCAAGATAGTTTCTAATGATAATTAGATGTCGCCATCGCGTTCCAGATGTGTCATAGCTTTTAAGGACATCGGGAGGACAAGCTAATGCAGAACAGTTCGCAATGTGTTTAACGATCGCTTTAGGAACGGTAGTTGGAGTAACAAAATAGCCCAGTCTTTGGAAAGTTTTGAGTAACACTAAAAATCCTAGCTTGGTTGCTCCTTTTCTAGTATGCTGACTCGCTAAATTTAACTCTTCTCTGGTAGGAGTATAAATTTCTGTTAGTTCTTTTTCTCTGATTTGATTTTTAAGTCGCGGGTAAGCCGTTTCCGCTACAGTTGGCACGAGCGTTAATTTCCTCAAAAAACACAGCAATAGTCAGCATACTTGTTAATCAAGCCAAAAATTCTCAAATCTCGAAGGATTTAACTGAGTGTAACGAACGGTATGTTGAATATTACGATGTCCCAGATAATCTTGAATCGCTCTGGTGTCATGACCTTGAGATGCTAAATAATAACCGCAAGCATGGCGTAGTTGATGAGAGTGAACGGGAAAAGGTAATTCTGCTAATTTCCCCGCCCTAGAGATAATTTGACGCACGGAACGGGTCGAAAGCGGAGCTTTACGCTCGGAAATAAAAATGTACTGGGTATCAGGATAACTGAGTTTTAGTTGTCTCAAAGCTCTCAATTCAGGGGCACGAAGGGGATGAACGCTATCATGTCCGTGTTTAACTCTATGTATTGCTAGATAACCATTCTTGAGGTCTACACTCGACCATTTGAGGGCTACTAATTCCGCACTGCGTAGTCCGTGACGAAACATCAGTAAAATAATGGTGGCATCTCTTACTCTATGTCTTCCCACATGACGAGCAGCCTTCATTAGTTCTTCTACTTCATGGGGGAATAAGTATTCTCTTTCTCCTGAATAGACTTGTTTGACTGGAGGATGATTTGATGAAGATAACTTTGCCGAAAATGAACCTTGAACAGTTGTTTGTAGCATAGGTCAAAACCTCATGCTTGCGTACCTACTTTTAGTATACATTGCCGAAATGAAGCTATTCTCGGCAGTGTTTTTCGAGTAGAAGGAAATAACGTTTGTAATGTTCGGGCGGATTCTCCAAAAGGCTTAAGCCTTTGTTAATAAAGGGATTGAGGGCGATATGACCCCTCAATTCACGAATCGTTGCCATCCCCCGTCATCAGCCGAGCCATCTCCATCCAAATCTCCTATTGCTACTGAACGTGGAGTAGTTCCTACAGCAAATGTAGTTTGGGTAGAGAATCCCCCTGACCCATCTCCTAAAAGCACTGACACATTGGCGTCAGCATCATTAGTAACAACAAGGTCATCAGCTGACCCATCCCCATCCAAATCTCCTATTGCTACTGAACGTGAATTAGTGCCTACAGCAAATGTAGTTTGGGTAGAGAATCCCCCTGACCCATCTCCTAAAAACACTGATACATTACCATTAATGTTAGCAATAGCAAGGTCATCAGCTGACCCATCCCCATCCAAATCTCCTATTGCGACAAACTGAGGAGAAATTCCTGCAGCAAAGGTGGTTTGGGCAGAGAATCCCCCTGACCCATCTCCTAACAGAACTGATACATTAGCACTACTATCATTAGCAACAGCGAGGTCATCAGCCGAGCCATCTCCATCCAAATCTCCTATTGCTACTGAACGAGGATCAATCCCGACAGCAAAAGTGGTTTGAGCAGAAAAGCCTCCCGAACCATCTCCTAATAGCACTGATACAGTGTCGCTACCTAGGTTAGCAACAGCGAGGTCATCAGCCGAACCATCTCCATCCAAATCTCCTATTGCTACTGAAAATGGAGTATCCCCAACTGCAAAGGTGGTTTGAGCAGAGAAGCCTCCCGAACCATCTCCTAATAGCACTGATACATTAACGCTACTATTGTTAGCAACGGCAAGATCATCAACTGAGCCATCTCCATCCAAATCTCCTATTGCCAAGGAATTAGGACGATTCCCCGCTGCAAAGGTCACTTGAGGTAGAAAACCAATAAATTTTCCCTGATATTCTTGTCTGAGTTCTTCTGCAAATGCTGAACCAGAGGTAATTTCACCAATTTTTTGCCACTCAAGATTCCAATTTCCTTGACCTACTTCTTGTGCTGAAGCAGCAATATTTGCTCCCGTCAAAACATGTAATTTTATTAACAAATCAGGGTTAGCTGCGACATTACAACCATAGATTAAAATTTCCGCTATTCTCCATTCCAAAAGCTGCTGTTTATATTGGGCAATATTATCTGAATTTAAATTAGTCTTTCCTAAGTGCAAACGGCCAGGAGAACCATGAGATATTAGATGCAGACTGCCATAGTTTCTTGCTGCTAAAGCTGTAGTGATTTGGGCAATGCTATCGAAATTTGGATTTAACAATAGTACTGATGCACCAGTTTGTACTCCCTCAGCAAGTTTATGAGGTGCTTCCACTGTTGGATCGATAACCACTAACATGGTGGTTTGCTTTTGGGGAAGATAATTTTTGTCAGTTAACAACATCATGAATCATTTATTGTCGTGAAATTATCAATAATAAAGTCGGTAATTTAAGCAAAATCAATTTTCTTTTCTCAATCGAAACCCGAAAAATTGACGCTATAAATAGATATTTAATAAACAATTCCTTGATAACACTATAAATAATAAACGACTATATTCAATCAATACTACAAATCCTGTTTAGGTTAGGTATGTAGACTCAGTAAAATTAGTTGCAACCATATGAGTCAATAAGAATCATTCCCAAAATTATCTAAAATGTTTCAAAATGAACGATGTTCAATAATGTCGAAATAGGGTATACCCTATTCAGATGTCAGGTCCTCCCAGGGTTTTCTGTCAGATTAGGGTATGTTTTTGAATTTATTGACAGTTTCTGCTCAAGGTCATAGACTATTTCCTGACACTTTTAGGGGAAATTCCATGACTGGACTACGAATCGGCTACATTCGTGTGAGCAGTATTGACCAAAATCCTGAACGACAACTCGAAGGAGTAGCTTTAGATAAGACCTTTACTGATAAGGCATCGGCTAAAGATGTTAACCGCCCACAATTAATAGAAATGCTCGATTTTGTTCGCGAAGGAGATGTCATTATCGTTCACAGTATGGATCGCTTGGCTCGCAATTTAGAGGATCTACGTCATCTCGTGCAGAATCAAACTCAGCGGGGTATTCGGATTGAGTTTGTGAAAGAGGGTTTGAGCTTTAGTGGGGATGATTCGCCGATGGCAACTTTGTTACTTTCTGTTATGGGAGCATTTGCTGAATTTGAACGGGCTCTGCTTAAAGAAAGGCAACGTGAAGGTATTGCTCTGGCAAAAAAACGAGGAGTATACAAAGGAAGAAAACGTGCTTTAGATCAAGAGCAGATTATTGAGTTAAAGCAACGTGCTGAAGCTGGGGAGAAAAAAGCGGCACTGGCTCGTGAGTTTGGCATTAGCCGTGATACTGTTTATCAATATTTACGCAGTGCTCAATAAGAGATAAATTTCCGTATCTTTCCACAAGCTCTACTATTTATCGTTTGTAGAGTTTCTGTCATTATCTATATTCTAACTATCAATTAAATTTCACAGTCAATGCCCTATTATCAAGATCCTGGAACAATCTCCACAGTTAGGGAAGCATTAAATAACTATAACGTTGAACAGCTCAAAAGCTTACTTCCCTTACTACCCACTCAAGAAAAACCAACGCGCAAAGCCGAATTAGTTGAGACCATATTTCGCTGCTTAGAAGAAAATGGCTTACAGAACCTGTGGAAGCAACTGGATTCGGTTCAGCAGACAGCTATATCGGAAACAGTTCATTCGGCTCAGTCTCATTTTGAACGGGAGAGGTTTCAGGCTAAATACAGCGAGTTTCCCAAATTCGGAACCTGGAGTCACTATGGACGCCAAAACAAACCTACCTTGTTGCGATTGTTCTTTTATAGTTTCGATATCATGCCCGAAGATCTCAAAACACAATTAAAAGCTTTTGTGCCGCCACCCAAAAAGAACCAAATAAAATCTGTAGCCCAACTGCCAACTCACATCGAAAGACAAGGGAAAATTTTTGACTGGGAAACCAGAAAGTATAACTCCTATAGCGAAGAACTGACTCTCGAAATTCGCGAGATGGAACGGGCCGCCAGCCATGACCTGCCAGCTGTATTGCGGCTAATTCAAACTGGGAAGATTAGTGTTAGCGACAAGACTCGGATGCCGAGCGCTAGCACTCAAAAAGCGATTACGGCTCTCCTTCAAGAGGGAGATTTTTATCGCGACCCGCCCAAAGAAGAACGCGAACCTTACGACCAAGTTATTGGGTCGATTCGAGCTTATGCCTGGCCGCTGCTCGTGCAAGCTGCTAAGTTAGCTGAATTGTCGGGGAAAAAGCTTAGTTTAACCAAGGCAGGGCAAAGAGCTTTGAATGCTCCTGCCGAAAAAAGCCTCAAGTCTGTTTGGAATAAATGGCTCAAAACTAAACTATTAGATGAATTGCGGCGGATTAACGAGATTAAAGGGCAAACCGGCAAGGGTCAAAGAGGTTTGACAGCAGTAGCAGGACGGAGAACCGCATTAGTTACCACTCTATCTGATTGTCCGGTAGGTCATTGGGTCAATATTAATGAGTTTTTTCGTTATATTCGCGCTACGGGTCAAGAATTTCAAGTCTCGCGCCAGCCTTGGAATTTATATTTCTCTGAAGCCGGTTATGGCAATTTGAACTATCAAGGGGATGAATGGGGAATTTTACAAGAGCGTTATGCTCTTTGTTTCCTGTTTGAATATGCGGCCAGTTTAGGGATTATTGATGTAGCTTATGTTAATCCTGCTGCTAGTCGGTCAAATTATGGTGATTTCTGGGGTGCGGACGATCTGAGCTTCCTGAGTCGTTATGACGGTCTGCTCTATTTTCGCTTGACCCCTTTAGGAGCTTACTGTCTGGGATTAACCGATAGCTATATCCCGAGCAAAGTGGAAGTGAGACAGGGCTTAAAAGTGCTACCCAATCTAGAAATTGCTGCGGTGGGCGAACCTCTACCTCCAGGAGAGCGCTTGCTGTTAGAGCAATATGCCAAGCCGATTAGCGATTCTGTGTGGCGTTTGGAATTATCCCAACTGCTCTCAGCTTTAGCTAAAGGTCATCAGGTTGCCGAATTTGAGGAATTTTTACAAGCTCGCAGTAGCGAAAGTTTACCGGCAACGGTTCAACAATTCTTTCAAGATGCTAGAGATCGTGGAGAAAGCCTGCAAAATAAAGGAACTGCCCGTTTGATTGAATGCTGTGATTCGGCTTTAGCGGCTTTAATTGCCAATGATTCGCGGACCAAAAAATATTGTCTGTTAGCAGGGGAGCGGTCTTTGGTGGTTCCGTTAGAATCGGAGACTAAATTCCGCAATGCCCTGCAAAAATTAGGTTACAGTCTGCCAATTTAACTAAGAAGAGCCCAGAGCTATGATGAATATTACGCTAAAATTATCGCCCGATGTAGAAAAGAAATTGAGGGAAAGCATTGCCCGCCAAGATGCTGAAAGCCTGTGCCAATTGCTCGCTGAAGCTTTTGCCCCAACGGTGGAATTACTGCTACAGCAGTCATCCGAACAATTAAAAGATGAGGAATTTGAGCTAGTTGCCGACCAGTTAGCTGATGAATTAGCGCAGCATGTCGGACCCAATTCTCCTGTACTATCTGATTATGCAGTCAGTCGTGCGGGAATTTATGAGGATCATCCCTAGTGGCAATCTATCTCTTAGATACAAACGTCATACTCCGCTTTGCCGAGCGTAATCATCCCTTACACCCCACTGTCCGAAATGCCGTGCGGCAACTGAGACTGGACGGACACGAGCTAAAGGTAACATCACAAAATTGTGTTGAGTTTTGGAATGTTGCTACTAGACCGGCTAACAAAAATGGATTTGGCTTGAAACCTGTGGCAGCGGAGAGAATGTTGCGCTTGATTGAACGTCTTTTTCCCTTATTACCTGATGCTCCTACCCTTTACTCTGAATGGCGGAGGATTGTGGTTACCTTCCAGGTCTCAGGGGTTCAAGTCTATGATGCTCGTCTGGTTGCTGCGATGAAAACTAATGAGGTGAACCACCTGTTAACTTTCAATACCAAGGATTTTACCCGCTACGCCAGCGAAGGGATTATCGCAGTTGAGCCGACAACGACCAATTTCCCTTAAAGCTCCCAGCTTCCACTAGCTTCTGTACAACTGAATACCCGCTTGATTAATGTCCTACAATCCTGAAAATGCGCTGATCATCCAAAGCGATCTCACGATTCTCTTGGAAGTCCATTCTCCCAAGGCTAAAGCTGCCCGCGAAGCGATTGCGACCTTTGCTGAACTGATTAAAAGCCCCGAACATATTCATACCTATCGTCTCACTCCTTTAAGTATTTGGAATGCACGAGCTGCTGGATTAGAAGTAGCAGCCATGCTCAATGCTCTGGAGGAATATGCTAAATATCCGGTTCCCGAAGCAGTTAACCAAGAAATTGAGACCTTGGGACGGCGTTACGGACTGACTCGGATTGAGCGTGCAGCAGATGATTTTTTCCTCCTACTCAAAGTTGCTGACGAATCCCTTGCCGAATTACTGATTAGAGAAGAACCGATAGCTCCGTTACTTGGGCAACGTCTTGACCCAGTTTCCTTTCAAGTCAAGACGGGCTTTCGGGGACTGCTTAAAAAAGCTTTAGTCGAAGTGGGTTACCCAGCAGAGGATTTAGCCGGATATGTTCAGGGAGAGGCTTTACCGCTGAAACTACGTTCGGTTACTCAAAATGGTCAGCCCTTTATGCTCCGTCACTATCAACAAGAAGCTGCTGAGATCTTTTATCAATCAGGTCGAGTTCAAGGGGGAAGTGGGGTCATCTGCCTGCCTTGTGGGGCGGGCAAAACCATTGTGGGCCTGGCAGCGATGGCACAGGTGCAGGAAAATACCCTGATTCTCACCACCAGTCTGACTTCGGTGCGTCAATGGCAGCGGGAGTTACTCGATAAGACCGATTTAGCAGAAGAAGCGATTGCTGAATATTCTGGGTCAAGAAAATCCACGGCTCCTGTGACCTTGGCAACCTATCAAATTCTGACCTATCGTCCCCATAAAGAGGCGGATTTTCTGCATTTTTCCCTCTTCCAAGCCCGTTCTTGGGGACTGATCATTTACGATGAAGTTCATCTGCTGCCCGCTCCGGTTTTCCGCATTACGGCCGAACTCCAAGCTAGAAGACGCTTAGGATTGACGGCAACTTTAATTCGAGAAGATGGACGGGAGAGAGATGTTTTTGCTCTCATTGGGCCGAAACGCTACGATGTGCCTTGGCGAGAATTGGAGTCTCAAGGATTTATTGCCACGGCTCGCTGTACGGAAATTCGTGTAACTCAAGATAGCGAACAGCAGATGCTTTATGCCGTTGCCCCTCGCCGTCAGCAGTTTCGCATCGCAGCAGAAAATCCTCGCAAAGTAGAGGTGGTAAATCAATTGGTGAACCAGGAGTCGGGACATAAAATTCTCGTGATTGGCGAGTATATCGCACAACTGAAAACTCTAGCTAAGGCCACCGATTTTCCCCTGATTACGGGGAAAACTTCTCAGAAGAAACGGGAAGAACTTTATTCCTGGTTTCGGGAGGGCAAATTGTCAGGATTAGTCTTGTCCCGGGTGGGGAATTTTGCTCTCGATTTACCTGATGCGGATGTGCTGATTCAAGTTTCTGGCAAGTATGGCTCTCGTCAGGAAGAAGCTCAACGGCTAGGACGGATTTTACGTCCTAAATCAAATGGGAGGACGGCACGTTTTTATACCTTAGTTTCCCAAAGGACTTGCGAAGAAGATTTTGCCCGTCACCGACAGTTATTTTTAACCGAACAAGGTTATGGTTATCAGATTGATATTTTTGACTAAATGAATAATATTTTTCACAAAAAAACACTTGATTATAATCTTTTAATATAAAAAGTATTATTGCAAACCTTTGTTTATGATAATGAGAATACAAATGAACTAATAAACTGTTCAGTTATCTCATTAATGTCAAAGTTTCCGAAACTTTGATTTCGTGAACCGCACAATTGAACTCCGCCAAACTTTGAACATTCTCTCAGTCTCTAGCTCTGAAGTTGTCTCAAAAAATCAATTTTGCTTTATTTGAAAAGTCTATTTTAACTGAGGTTTAACTAGACTTCCTGATCTACTAAATTGATTTGTAAATAAAGATCTTTATTAATTGATTTAAAACTGTTTGTATTGAATAATTTTCCAGGATAGTCCAAGACATAGTGATTAGGATATTTAACTACGATTAGCCGAAGGTTAGCATTCAGCGTAAAGCGAGAAATTAGCTAATCATCCAATAAAATTTGGGGCAATTTAGAGAGCATTCGTTCAAAAGGTTTAGTGTTATTGCTGACTCTCACTAAAACTAACGCTCCTTGAATGAGCATTATGGCATCCTCGGCTCTTTCCCGGGCGGTTTTTGCCTCAATGCCCGATTCCTCCACGATTTCTGCTAGAGTATCGGTCCATCTCTTGAGAGACTGTTTTAGCTGTTGATGAAATAAATTATCAGCTTCCCCCACCGACATGACTGAAAGGACACAAGGTTCTTGTCCAGTTTGATAAAGTTTATCTATCCCTTCACACATAGCTTGAATACGCTCTCTGGGGGTTTTATCAGACTTCAAAGGAGCAAAAACATTTTCATTAATCCAATTGCCAATATATTCTAAAACGGCTTCTGCTATTTGTTCTTTCCCTCCTTGAAAGTGATGATAGAGACTAGCTTTTTTTAAACCTGTAGCTTCAGATAATCTGGACATTGTCGCGCCTTCGTAACCGTAATGACGGAATACAGGTATGAGTTTAGTAATTACTTGTTCTTTGGACATCTATTTATTCAATTCTGATCCCATTATACCGAATGTTCGGTATGAATAAGGCTGTAATAAACATCTATCAATAGAGAAGAAAATTTATTGCTTGACCTTTTACCAAACGTTCGGTAAAGTAAAAATAGCGAACAACAAAACAAACGTTCGGTATAAAAACCAAGAGGATCAAACCATGATTAAACTTTACGGACATGAACTTTCTGGCAACGTTTACAAAATTAGACTATTAATTGCTCTGCTCGGAATCGAACATCAATTTATCCGAGTTGATCTCATGAAAGGAGAACATAAATCTCCTGAATATCTACAACTCAATCCTTTTGGACAAGTACCTTTGCTCATAGATGGTGAGACAATTCTTCCTGATGCCCAAGCAATTTTGGTTTATCTCGCTCGCAAATATGGCAATGAACAATGGTTGCCCATAGAAGCCGAACTATTAAGTCGCGTTGTACGTTGGTTATCCACTACTGCAGGAGAAATCCGCCAAGGTGTAGAATCAGCAAGATTATTCCATCTTTTTGGAGCTAAAACGATTGATATTGAAGTTGCTAATCAAAAATCAGCTTTTATTCTCGATCAAATCAATCGCCATCTAGCTGATCGAGAATGGTTAGAGTTAGGACATCCAAGCATCGCTGATATCGCAGCTTTTCCTTATCTTGCTCTTGCTGCCGATGGCAAAATTTCACTAGATGAATATCCCCATATTTTAGCTTGGATTGAACGGATTAAGCAATTACCTGGATTTGTTGGTATGGCGGGAATTGAAACTGCTTCTACTGTTGATGTTTAAACCAATAATTATCAAGTGACCGCATTGTATCGGCAGTCACTTACAGCAGTAATCTTAAGGCAAGAATTAAAGGGAATAAATTATGTTTGATTGGTTAAATTGGTTTAATTTCCTAGATTGCGATTTTGACCATTTTGTCACTAACTGGCTAGGAGTAGAACAAGAAAGTCTGCTAGCCGAATGTAGCTATCAAAATTTGAACAAGGAGGAATAATCATGGCTAAAGTAGAAATTTACACTTGGAAAACTTGTCCTTTCTGTCGTCGAGCCAAGCAACTGTTAGATACTAAACAGATTGAATATACAGAATATGCGATCGATGGAGATGAACAAGCCAGAGAAGCAATGGTAAAAAGAGGCTCTGATGGTAAACGCTCTGTTCCCCAGATATTTATTAATGATGTTCATATTGGTGGCAGCGATGCACTTCATCAACTAGAAGCAGAGGCAAAACTCGATAGTTTACTTGCCCAAGCACAATTAGTGAACTACTAATTACTCATCAATTTAATAGCAACTTTCGGAAGCATAAAGTGAAAACTCAAAGAAGGCAATGCCATGAAACTTACCAAACAGAATTTACAACCAGCTACAGAAAAAATTTACGACACAATCATTGTTGGTGGTGGTGCAGGAGGACTTTCTGCTGGAGTTTATCTACAACGCTACCTACTCAATACTCTAATTATTGATAAAGGAAAAGCTCGCTCTTTCTGGATGAGTGAACTACATAATTATCTAGGTTTACCGCCCGATACTCCTGGTCGTTCGGTTCTCAGACAAGGTAAAGAACATTATCTGTCTCTAGGTGGAGATTTACTCGATGCTTTTGTAGAAGAAATAATTGATGAGGGAGAAACTTTTGCTGTAAGAGTTAAAGTAGGTCGCAACAATAGTCAATATCATACTTTTCGGGCTAAATATATCATCGCAGCTAGTGGCATAATTGACTATTTGCCTGAGTTAGAAAATATGCGAAATGTCTACGATTATGCAGGTTATAACCTCCATGTTTGTTTGATTTGTGATGGTTATGAAATGGCAGATAAAAAGGTCGGAGTATTTGCTAGTAGTGCAGGCAATGCAGAAGTTGTGTTTCCTTTGGGTTGGTTTACCTCGGATATTACGCTATTTACTCAAGGCTTGTTTGAGGTCAATGATAATTTACGTAGCAGAATTGGAGAACATGGTTATCAAATTGTCGAAACTCCCATAGAACAATTTTTAGGAGAGAACCATCAAATGAACGGTGTGGAACTAAAAGATGGTCAAGTAGTTGATTTGGAAACAGGTTTGATTTCAATGGGTTCTAAGTATCATGCTACCTATTTAGACAAATTTAATTTAGAGAAAAAGGGTGGCAATTTAGTGACAGATAAGATGGCTCGAACATCCCATCCTCGGATCTTTGCCATTGGTGATTTAAAAGTCGGCTTAAATCAAGTTGTGATTGCAGCTGCTGATGGAGCGCTTGCCGCTACTCAAATTTGGCGAGACATTCGTCGCAGTAATACTGCTAAAACTGCTGTTAAAAAAGTTGCTGTCTAGATTAATTACCTCATCGTAAAATTCCCTGCTTTAGCCTCAGGCAAAGTTGGTAGATAAATAGAATCTTGTTGATATTTTTGATTATTAGGAGATGAAACATCATGGTAGATCCAGGTTGGTCACGTAGCGAATCACCTTTTCATGCTGGAGAGTTGGCAATTCAAGCCCGAATGGGTATCCAAGAGCGCATGGATCGTCAAGGGCGACGTATGATTCGCGAATATTTAACCGAACAACATCGTAAGTTTTTTGCTCAAATAGCTTATGTCATTGTCGGTACAGTAGATAAATCTGGTGCACCTTGGGCTTCGATTCTTACTGGAAAACCAGGTTTTATCTCTAGTCCTAATGATAAAACTTTAAAAATTCAAGCTAAACCTCTTGCAGGAGATCCACTAGCTCATAACCTCGAAGTAGGAGCAGATATTGGTTTGCTAGGAATTGAATTACATACCCGTCGTCGTAATCGAATGAATGGCATTGTCTCAACAATTGATAGTGATGGTTTTACTGTTCAAGTAGGTCAAAGTTTTGGGAATTGCCCGAAATATATTCAAACTCGTATGTTTGAATTTGTAGAACCTGATAGTAATAGATCTCAAAAAACGTCTGAAAGTGAAATATTTGGGGAAGAAGAAGGAAATTTTATTACTAATGCTGATACCTTTTTTATTGCTACAGCTTACCAAGATGAATCTGCGGGGATTGCTAAAGGAGTAGACGTGTCTCATCGCGGAGGAAAACCAGGTTTTGTCAAGATTGATGACGAAAAAACCTTAACTATTCCTGATTTTTCTGGTAATTGTCATTTTAATACCATTGGCAATATAGAAATAAATCCTAGTACTGGCCTACTATTTATAGATTTTGTTAACGGAAATTTACTTTATCTTACGGGCACAGCGGAAATAATTTGGGACAAAACGGAAACTGCTATCTATGAAGGGGCAGAAGATTTAATTCGCTTTCATTTAGAACGGGGATATCTACTCAAAGCTGTTCTGCCGCTGCGTTGGTCAGAGCCAGAATTTTCTCCTTTACTCGAACGCACAGGTTCTTGGTAATTGGTTAGACCTAAGGAATTCACTTATCTTCATAAAAGTTTAAACAGATATAAAATCATCCATATCGATAACACTGGCATCAACTCCCTTAAGCACAGCTAAAATGGTATTGCTATTGCTTACATGCCTAATTACGGTAGCAGTATTTGCATTGTTATTACTTATGCTGAGGTTTCCAAAGGTTAAACCATCATCTAAACCTAATATATCAATACCATCAACGTAATCTACAACAAATATTCGGTCGTCATTACTAGCAAAATTTTGAATTACGAAAGTATCGCTACCACTGCCCCCTATCAGGCGATCTTTACCAGTTTCTCCTACCAGAAAATCGTTACCGTTCCAACCTCTAAGAGTGTCATTGCCATAGCCTCCAAATAATGAATCATCATGATTTCCGCCCCCGAGAAGATCGTTTCCAAAACCACCTAACAGTGAATCATTACCATTTCCACCTCTGAGAGTATCGTTATCATCTCCTCCACTGAGGGTGTCTTTACCGGAATTTCCCGAAAGACTGTCATTTCCTGCTAAACCGTCAATGCTGTCATTTTTCTCTAAACCTTTAATGACGTCATCTTCTGCCGTTCCAATAAGAATATCACTTTCTTCTGTACCCGTAAGGACATCAATGTTGAGATATACCCGGTTGGGTTCACCATCATTAGAAAAGACAGCATCTAAATCCCCATCCCTATCTACATCTCCCAACACTAATGCTTTACTATCGTTATTGCCTAAAGCATTAGTGGTAGAAGAAAAATTTCCTAATCCATCATTAAGATATACTCGGTTGGCTTGAGTGCCATTATTAGCAAAGACAGAATCTAAATCCCCATCGCCATCTATATCCCCTAACTCTACTCCCGTATTACTATAGCTGCCTAAAGCATTGGTAGATGATGTAAAATTCCCTGATCCATCATTGAGATATACTTGGTTGGCTTGAGCACCAGTATTAGCAAAAACAGCATCTAAATCTCCGTCTCCATCAACATCCCCTAACTCTACTCCTAGGCTATAGTTACTACCTAAAGAATTGGTAGATGACGTGAAATTACCCGACCCATCATTGAGATATACTCGGTTGGCTTGATTAAGATTAGCAAAAACAGCGTCTAAATCTCCGTCCCCATCAACATCCCCTAAATCTACTCCCGTGCTATTGTAGCTACCTAAAGAATTGATAGATGATGTAAAATTCCCTGACCCATCATTGAGATATATTCGATTGGCTTGACCAGAAATATTAGCAAAAACAGCATCTAAATCCCCATCCCCATCCAAATCTCCTAACTTGACTCCCGTACTACGGTTACTGCCTAAAGAATTGGTAGATGGTGTGAAATTACCCGACCCATCATTGAGATATACTCGATTAGCTTGACCAGCAATATTGGCAAAAACAGCATCTAAATCCCCATCTCCATCAACATCCCCTAACTCTACATCTTCGCTACTGTTTCTGCCCAATGTATGGGGGGTGGAAGAAAAGTTTCCTAGTCCATCATTGAAATATACTCGGTTAAAACCAAAATTAGCAAAAACAGCATCTAAATCCCCATCTCCATCCAAATCCCCTAATTTAACTCCCGTGCTACGGTTACTACCTAAAGAATTGGTAGTAGTAGAAAAACGACTTGACCCTGACCTTACTTGGCTACGAAACTGCCATACTTCTGGAGTAGCAGCATTCCCGTTATTATCTTCAACTTTAGAAGTTACGATAACTTCAATTTCTTCTCCTGGTTTAAAGTCAGCATTGGGATTGAGAGTAACCGTATCTCCTGATGTAATAACTACTGTATCGTTACTGGGGGAAGTTTGAGAGGTATTGACAACTATATTATTTTTATTGGCTGTACTACTACTAATAATTGTGTCAAAAGTAATATCAATATTGGTATTGACTGCTGCGTCGTTACTGTTTCTGCTGATATTAATATTAGTAATCTCAGTCATGATGAAAATAAAAGTTGATTTTTTGAAAAATTTTTATCAGAAATATATATCTTTTCTTTCAAAGCTATTACATTCTACACGGCAAAATATTTTCTAATGTAAAAACAGAATATAACTAAGTTTATTAGAATTTTTCCGAAGACCTCGGGAAGACAAAACTTGATTTTCCGATTTGACTAAAGAATAGTGATGCCACTGATAAATCTCCAAACCAAATCTATTTCTTGTAAAACGGTTTTTTCTAGAAAATTTAAAGAATCTATTTTTGGGTTGGGAAACATCAGCATAAAAAAGTAGCTCAATATTCCCCAAACTGGCACAATTTAATAGAAATCACTATGATTTCCATCATAGGTCTTCCCGACAGAAAGGAATTGGAGAAAGGTTCTGTGCTGAATCAAAAACTTTAACTGGGAGGATAATCTAAAAGTCTCATGGAAAAAACTGTATTCTAAATCGATTGAGGAAACAGTCATAATGTATGGGACTTTTAAGTCTCCCAGAAATTGGACGCTGAGCACAAAGAGTTTCTTTTTGATGAATTACGATAATTTAGTTCAGGCTCAACAGATCTAAACCAATAATGAGAAGGTCATGGTCAGAGTTGCGAAAGGGAATAAAACTATCAAAAAGATTGGGATTGCGACCAAATTCTTGGTTATAGTCTAGAGCATCAGGCTCATCAGCGTTGACATGCCACTCCGTTGCTCCAGTTACTTGGGAGAGCAAAGAAGAATTTGCAAGACCATAGTCAAGCGTCCCAAACTGACCACCAAAAACAAAGGAGTAAGCCGATTCGGGATTACTCACAACATTTGTGTAACCTTGACTTTCGAGAAAAGTGATTGGATCTTCCTTCGCATAGGCGTTGAGATCTCCAATAATCAAAAAATCAGAATCATCACTCCCTGTAGGATCGTTATTTAGCCAGGCATTAACTGCGGTTGCTGCTTGCAAACGGATAGCATTATTATTACCTTGACCATCGCCAGAATCTTCATTTCCAGAAGCAGAGTTCACAGCCCCTTTAGATTTAAAGTGGTTAATAGCTATAGTTAGCTGTTCACCACTGGCAATTTCTTCAAAAGTTACTGCTAAAGATGCTCGATTACTGCTAATTCCGTCAAACACTGGGTTACCAAAGTCTAAACTCAATTCAGGAAGATCGGAGTCATCAAGAATTTCTACTGTGGTTCCTGGAGACAACTGAATAGTACTGGTTTTATAAATAGCGCCCACGGATATCGCATCACCAGTATCAATAAAAGGTTGACCTGGGTCAACAAAGGCGTATGTTCCTGTACCGACTTCGTTATTGAGAGCAGTAACTAGAGTATTAATCGCAAATTGACCGTCGCCGTTTTGGTCTCCGCCAAACTCATTTTCCAGCTCAACCAAGCCCACAATATCTGCATCAATGATTTCTAAGGTAGTAACTAATTTCTCAAGCTGACGCTCAAACTCAGCTTGATTGTCAGCACCGCGAGGCTCTAAGTTGTTTGGTCCACTTCCAGGATTTCCCGGCACATTCAACGTAGTGAAGAAATTGAGAAGGTTAAAGCTGGCAACCTTGAGTTCTCCTCCCACATTATCAGGGATTTCCGGGCGCGGGTTGGTAGCTTGGAAATCTACAGGGGCCACTGGTTGAATTCGATAGCTACCAAAGCTAAAGCTTAAGATACCGGAGAGATTAGTAATCGTATCGCCCCCCCGCAAAGTATTAGTAGCATTTAGGGAATTTCCCCCTCGACCATGAATAATGGGGTCAGGGTTCTGAATCGTTTGACCATCATCTAAGATAATACGCCGTTGGGAGAGAGTCTCTTGGTAAGCGCTAAAACCAGTAATATCGGGACTGTTGAACTGGGTGTACTGATCCAAACGACCATCGGTTCCCGGAGCATTGCTATCTCCGTTTGAAGATAGTACTACTTCACCAAAACGATCTAAATTAAAATAATCAGTGACAAAAAGAGTCTCAGGAATAGTGACCTGCATACCCTCAAAGGCTTCTAGCTCATCAAGATTTGTCAGGGGAAAGTTAAGCGTTGCCGAGCTAGGTAAATTGTCTGTTCCAAGAATAGAAACAGAGACCTCGGTAATTTCTGTAAGGTCATTAAACTCAGTTACTGTTCCACTAATCTGAACCAGATCTCCCAGGTTCACATCCACCCCAGGTGAATCACCATCAAAAACGAAAATTCCTTCAGAAGTATTGGGATCTCCGTCGGCGTCACTATCCTGTTCTTGGACGAAAAAGCCATTGAGATCACCATTGGTTCCGTTACCATCCTGGTAGTCTCCAACAACAACAGCTTCAATTATTACCTCTTGACTGAGGAGAGGACTAGATGTCCCACTGCCTTGGATAGCCGAAATCAGAGTAATTGACTCCTCATCTTCGTTCCGAATTGTACTGTTAGCGGTTGCCATAGTAATTGTTTTGCCACCAGAAGGATTCGAGAGAGAAATGATGAAATCTTCATCAGCTGAGGGCACTGGTAGCGTAATATTCTTAATGTCTATAAATTCAATTGTCTCTGTTAAGATGAGGGATTCTGGTGAGTTCTGCTCGGCAACTGCTTTTTGTTGACTAGATAAAAGAGTAAGAGTAATCAGAATTAAACAGATGAAACAGCTAAGTACAGAAAATCTAGTCAATTTGTTTGGTTTATTCATCAGCTATTATCTTAAATTAAAAATTTTAAAGTCGAATTTTGTTGTGTGAAAGCAAGTGGTTAAGGTTGGCAATTGGGGCTTAAGCTTCACTCGATAGTGCAATTTTCGATTAAATAAGGACTTTGATGATTCAGAGCCATTAGAAATTGAATACTACTACTTATTACTCTGTTTCAAAATTGCCTTTTTATACAAAAGTAAGAGTTTTTTTAATAAATCTTAAATCTTAGTGTGGTTTGAGCATGGGGAGATTGGGATAAGCCCCATATCCTATATTTTGTGAAATACTACCGAGGAAAAATTATTGAGGTTGACATCAAAAATAGTTTTTTTGCTAACTTAAGATTTTAATATAAGACCTATTTTTACACGACGACGACATCCCTAAAATTAACAAAATAATTAAGTCTAGACCCTCATCGCGTTTCTCCGCACCGCATTAAATGGTAGTGAGTAAGTACCTTTTTTCTCTGATGTGCTTTGATGTCGTCGCGATCACAATTTGAAGAATTTTAGTTTGCGATCATTTCTCTCAAGTCTCTCTCAATAGAAAATATGAAAATTAACTCTAATGGAAACTCTTCCACCTTTTTTGATAGTAAAAGGTACTTACTGGGACGAAATTAATGCGGTTCCGAGTGTCGCGATGAGGGTCTAGGTGCCAAAATTTTTTCAACCCCTTGTGGTGGTGGTCAAAATTTAATATTTAAAGAATTTAAAACAAACTCAAAAATCCTAACTTTGATATGCCGAATTGAAAAGAATAGCTTATCAGCCATTCTCAACTAAAAGCATCTGAAGTCAACAAGAGGTGTAATCGGTTTACATTAGCCAACTGTAAACCGATTACACCGCTGAAACCCTTGAAAATGCGTTGAATTTCCGATAATTCCAATTATTGGTATTGGGGTGAAAAAGCCATTTTAAAGTGTTTTGTAGAAGGAAAGGATAAGTTTAAATTATCAGTTCTTATTTTTTATTTGATATAGGGTGTATTGCAAACCTTGCTCGAAGATATTGGTATTAGGATGATTTTCTCCTAATGTAGCTTCAGCTATTTTTAATGCTTGTTGATATAGAGGTTTAGCTTCCTCATATCTTCCCTGGTTATAATAGAGTGTTCCTAGGTTATTGAGACTAGTTGCTACATCAGGATGTGATTCTCCTAGTAGTTCTTTTCTTAAACCCAAAGCTTGTAAATAAAGAGTTTCAGTTTCCTCATATCTCCTCTGCTTATGATATAATAATGCTAGGTTATTAAGGCTAGCTATCATATAAGGATGTGATTCTCCTAATAGTTTTTTCTGAAGCCATAAGGCGTGTAAAAAAAGAGTTTCAGCTTCTTCATCTCTTCCCTGGTGCTCATAGAGTAATGCCAGATTATTAAGACTGGTTGCTACATCAGGATGTGATTCTCCCAGTAGTTTTTTTCTTAGTTCTAAAGCTTGTAAGCAAAGAGGTTCAGCTTCTTCATCTCTTCCCTGTTTAGCATAGAGTTTTGCTAGGTTATCAAGACTGGTTGCTACATAGGGATTTGATTCTCCTAGTAGTTCTTTTCTTAGTTCTAAAGCTTTTAAAAAAAAAGCTTCAGCTTCTTCATATCTTCCCTGGGCATTGTGGATTTCTGCCAGGTTATTGAGACTGGTTGCTACATCAGGATGTGATTCTCCCAGTAGTTTTTTTCTTAGTTCTAAAGCTTTTAAACAAAGAGTCTCAGCCTCCTCATATCTTCCCTGATCAATGTAAAGTACTGCCAGGTTATTGAAACCAGTTGCTACGTCGGGATGCAATTCTCCTAGTAGTTTTTTACCTATTCCCAAAGCTTGTAAATAAAGAGGTTCAGCCTCCTCATATCTTCCCTGGGCATTGTAGAGTACTGCCAGGTTATTGAGACTGGTTGCTACGTCGGGATGCGATTCTCCTAGTAGTTTTTTACCTATTCCCAAAGCTTGTAAATACATAGGTTCAGCTTCTTCATACCTTCCCTGGTTAATATGGAATGATGATAGGTTATTGAGACTGGTTGCTACATCGAGATGTGATTCTCCGAAGCGCTTCTTAGCAATTGATAAAGATTGCTCTCGCCAAACTAATGCTTGTTCATAGGCTCCCTGATCTTGATAAAAACTTCCCAAACAAACAAAGGGTCCAATCAAATCTTCATCACTTAAACTATTTTGATAGAAGGAAGCAGTTTCAGCAAGATGAGGAATAAAACGAGCAAAGTAATTGATATCCTCTAAAGTAAAAACTTGAGGAATTGTCTTAGCTACTTCTGCTACAGCAGTGCATAGGTCAGCTTTTTGTTCCTCTGCATTAGCTAACCTTTCTTGCTTATCTCGAAAAAACTCTTGAATCAGTTGATGTAACTGATAATTATCTCCAACCGGTAACAGATGTAAATTTTCTAACTCAAGTCTGAGATTTTCTAAATCCTCTGGATCTCGTCCCCCAGCGCTACTCTCAACAAGAGACCGAGGAATAGGAGCTAAGGCAAATAAACTTAGCAAACAACCCAATTCTTGGGCGGGCTCTGTTAATTCTGACCAGCTCAACTCAAAAGCTGCTGCTACACCACGTTCGATACCTGGAGCCCAATGAGATTTATTCTTGGGAAGTTCTGTTGAAGAATGAGCTAATGCTTTATCTTCTAATCGTCGTAATTCTTCCGATAAAGAGATTCTACGTCTTTTGACATATCGCCCCACTAATTGCAGAGCTAGGGGCAAATAACCTAAACGAAGGCAAAGTTCCTGGGCGATTGCTAATTCTTGATTAACCTTTTCTGCCCCAACTAATTCAGAAAGTAATTCTAAGGCTTCTTTTTTGGATAAAACTTCTAAATATAGAGGATTAGATAATTCTAATTTAAGTCTTGTAGTGATTAAAATTTTAAACTGAGATGATTGTGGAGGTAGATAAGGTCTAATGCTGCCGTAATCGGTTACATCATCGAGAACTATCAACGTGTCTCCTTCTCGCCAACGTTCCCAACACCAACCTACTTTCTCTGGTAATTCAAAATCTTTTGGAGGATTGAGATCTAATTTGATTCGGGTAAATTCTATTATTTTTAAACCGATATTTTCTTCTCTACAACGTAACCAGCAAATACCCCCAGGATAGTTATTATGTTCCAAGCTAATCAAGGAATAGACGATCGCGAGTTCTGTTTTGCCAATTCCGCCCATCCCTTCAATATGGGCAATGGTGGCTTCTCCCTGTCTTACCAATTGCTGATGAAGATTAATTAGTTCACTGTTTCTTCCGACAAACTTATCTGTACTGCTCCTGGGGATGTTTTGCGGAAATCCTGTTATTGGCGGAGGAAAGTTCTTTATCTCAATGTAATCGCCATTAATATAATGACCCTTGATAAGCTCATTGTAATTCCCTTGATTGATATCGATATCTCGCGACTTATCCTCAGAACTCATGCCTTTAGGTATTGTGAATGAAGTTGTTCAGCAACTTAATTTATTTTATCTAATGAGCGTTTATTAAAATGATCTATTTTATTAAGTGTCTCATGAAGTAAATACTAGTTTTACTAAGCTACTCAAAACCAAGTTAGGAAATAAGAGAAGAAAAGAATTAAAGCAGTTCTGCTAAAGCCATGAGTATTCATGGCTGTAATAAAAATCCTTTGACAAATGGCTCTGAGAATTTCATTTGTCATCAACCGAGATAAAGCTTTCCCTACAGGACTGAGAAAAAGATAGGAATAAGCAAAATTAATTGGGAAATCATAATCAATCAAATATCCTTGCAAAACCAGAAGAATCTAGATCGCGCAAGCTTCAAACTTTACTTGAATGATAGACTTACAAAAAATAATCAGATTAACTTCAACTTCACTCTTTTGTAGAACCAATAGGTTTAGTTTTAAAGGTCACTATTTGTCACTTTATTTTGATCAAGGTTATTATTTTTGGTTGCTTAGGAGAGACCTCTTCTGAAGTTGCACACTAAAACTGACAGGTAAAAAAGTTGGTTTAACCTTTGAAAGATTATTCAGGTAATAAATAATGGCAAATCCAGGCGATATCGCTTTTATCGGTTACAACGCGGATGGCAACGATGATTTTGCGATCGTTGTTGTCAATGATTTAGATGGCTCTAGCACTCCAATAGAAATTAATTTCACTGATAATGAGTGGGATGGCAGTAACTTCAACTCTGGTGAAGGTGTTCTCACTTGGACTATTAGCACCAATATTTCCGCAGGTACGGTAGTTACTTTTAATAGCTTAACCGCAGGGGCAACTGCAAGTGCTGGTTCAGTTTCCGTTTCTGGAACGATGAATTTAGCGGCTATGGATGAAGTAATATATGCTTTTGAAGGAGATATCTCTAGTCCTACTGCTTTTTTAGCCGCATTTGCCAATGATGATGGTCAATTAAATTTATCGAATACGGGATTAACTTTAGGAACGAACGCTATCGAAATTGATGGTGATGAAGATGTTGCTACTTACACTGGAACTCGCGCTGATATTCCCGCCAATTTATTAACTACAATTAATGACTCCTCTAATTGGACAACTCAAGATGGGACTGGAGATCAAAGTAATGATGGCAATGCTCCTGATTTACCTTTTGATACGACTACATTTGAATGTTTTCTTACAGGAACTCAAATCCTTACTGAAAAGGGCTACAAATCTGTAGAAACTTTAGAAATTGGTGATAAGGTCCAAACTGCTGAGGGCATGGAAATTGTTAAATGGATTGCCCATCAAACTGTTACTCCTAGAGAAATTACTAACCCTCTTCGTGGTAATCCTATTCAGATTAAAGCGGGTGCTTTAGGGGACAATCTTCCTGGTCGTGATTTATTTGTTTCGCCTGACCATGCTTTGTTCGTTGATGGTTTATTAATTAACGCTGGTGCTTTGGTTAATGATATTAGTATTGTTCAAACTAAACCAACAGAAAATTTTGTTTATCACCATGTAGAGCTAGAAAAGCACGCTATTTTGATTGCTGAAGGAGTTTATGCCGAAAGCTATCTTCCACAAAAAGAAGATCGCCAGCAATACGATAACGGTGCTGAATATGAAGAACTTTATCCAGAAGGCAGTAATTTAATGTTGTGGCCAATGGATTATCCTCGTATCAGTAGTTGGAATAAAGTTCCTCGTTTTGTAAGCAAGAAATTAATAAGAATTGCTAGTCAATTGGAAGGACAAGAAATAAAAATAAGTGCTTAGGATTTTATTGACAAAATATACTTTTCTAAGATTAATAGGGTTTGAGCAGATAGAAATATTCAATGTTAGAAGTTTCTTTTTGATTTGCCAATTAGTTGGTTATCTTAATGTTTGCTCGGAAAAAGTAACCACAACAATATGAAGGGAGATCGCAGAAATTCTAACATGTTTTTTTGCACGTAATTAGATTACAACTTTTTATGAGCAAACAATAGTTGCAATCCATTTTGTGCTTTTGCCATGTATTATATCAAATCACTTTAGATATGCCATGAATAAATCATTGCTTTATCTTGTTTCTAGGTTAGCCATTTGTAGCAAACATTTAGTGATTTGATATTAGGATGTTGAGGCTCGATAAATCTGGCTTGATGGAGAACAAGATTGAAGCAAAGGTTTAGTTTTTCTTTCTTAACCAATCATTCGTGATAGCCTAACAGCCTTGACAACCATTTTTTAGCATTAAAGTGAGCGAACAATTAAGTTTATTTGAAGTCAAACCTGCCTTTCGAGTTGAGCAAACGCCAAAGCTGATGAGTAAAGATGCTCTACTTAAATGGAAATCACAAATATTTAACTATCAACAAACAGCAGGTCAAATTGAACAACCACAACAAACTAGCTTGTTCGATGCTCCAGCTAGTCATTGTGACGTTAATTTAATTAATCCTTTTGAGCTAAAGTTACATTCTTCTGAGTTTTATCGAATGCGCGAACATGGAGATCGCAACTGCATTTATTTCATGATTGATAATGCTTTACCTCTGCTGCTATACGTGGGGGAAACTAAACAGACTGCCAAGCAGAGATGGAATGGGGTCCATGATTGTAAGGATTACGTCGCCAATTATATTGAACTGCACCGTAAATATAAATTAGAAGTCCGAGTTTGTAGTGCTTTCTGGTACGATACCCCGAGCGATCACAA
>JBCCYD010000030.1:0-25295 GCA_039190385.1 Cyanobacteria bacterium P01_F01_bin.143
CCGATGATTCCTAACCTTTGTGCCAGTTCATAGCTATTTTCTTGTACAACTGACTCCTGAAAATATTTTCGGAGTGCCGCACGCATAATCTCAGATTCCGTCTTATTTTCTTTACGAGAAAGACTGGATAAGATGGACTGTTCTTGTTCATCAAGACGGATAGTGATTCTTTGTTTTTTCATGTCTGACATTATAGAGTAGATGACTGACAAAATCAGAATCGCGATCGCAGAGTACTAAAAGCGCGATCAGGCGAAGCCTGGCACTCCGTGATCGCATAAGAAAAAAACGCGACTGGCCAAACTACCAAAACCTAGCGAATAATAAAATCGTTACTACCCAAAGCACTAGCTTCTACGTTGTCAACAATGGCTAAGACCTCATCAGTTGCGTCCATCGCAATTTGACTTTGATCAACTCCTTGTACAAACTTGAGATCATCAAACTGCAAACCATTAATAAGAATAAACTTATCTACACCATCTTCATAGTCAGTAATTTTATCTGTGCCTTGTCCGGCAGCAAAAGTAAAGGAGTCTCGTCCTTGACCACCAACTAGGGTGTCATTACCATTACCCCCAACTAAAGTATCGTTACCATTAGCACCAGCAAGAAAATCATCGTCATTATAACCCTTCAAAACATCATTGCCTGCACCTCCTAGCAGAACATCATTGCCCCCTTGACCTTTTAGAGTGTCATCACCGATACCGCCTTTTAAAGTATCATTACCAAAACCACCGTTGAGGGTATCACTACCTTGATTTCCTTCGAGAGAATCATCCCCTAAGTTGCCATTTAATAAATCATTGCCCAGATTTCCTTGAAGAGAATCATTGCCAAAACCACCGTTGAGGGTATCACTACCTTGATTTCCTTGAAGAGAATCATTCCCTAAGTTGCCATTCAATAAATCATGGCCATTACCACCAAATAGAGTATCAGCCCCCTCTCCACCATTAAGAGTATCATTGCCAATACCACCATTGAGAAGATCTCTTCCGGGGTTTCCATTCAGGTTATCATTCCCTTGGTCTCCATTGAGGGTATCATCACCTTGATTTCCGAAAATCACATCATGATCATCATTCCCAAAAATAAGATCATTTCCAGCTTTTCCCAAGATCCTATCGTCGCCTTTGAGTCCCCTAATTTCATTATCTTTGGCATCTCCCCTCAGAATTTCATCGAAAGATTCGGCAACTGCACCATTAATAAAAGATTGTGCCTCGGCAAAAACCACATTCCCAACTTCTCTTCCTAAAGCACGACCATTAAGATCTCCATCTTCAAAATGAATTCCTCCATAGAGACGAGAAATACCAGATTCATCAGCAGCTTCAGAAAAAGTTTCCCAACTCAGGGTTGTTGTTGTTTTCGGGGTAATTCCTGTCTCAAAACGAGATTCCCCTGGTTCAAAAGTAACCGAAGCTCTAAATTCATCACTACCAGTAAAAAGTTTTAATACTTCTGCGCCAGCTGTACTAAAAGCACTATGTCCTGAAGTATATTCAGCAAATGGTGGAGAAGCCTCGCCAGTAGGATCTTGATAAGAAAGAAATTCCGTCGCCAGAATTGTTTGAGTTCCCTTATTTGGTTGCCAGGTTTCGATCGCAAACCCACCTAACTCAGAATTAAACTCACCAATTAGCCCTAGTCGACCCAATTCACGAATAGCTCTGATGGGACGAGCATAATCGTAAAATACTTTAGCTTCCCAAGTAGCAATTCCCGCATCGAACACAGCATTTCCTAGAGCGAAAAACATTTTAATATCATCGTCTAAACTATGTTCATCCCTAGCAGAGACAAATTGACCAAAAGTCATCAAAGTTCCTGGGGGAAATGATGTTCCCACACCATCTTCCCAAAACTCAGCAATTAGTTTTTGCTTATCTGTAAAATTAGCACTAAAGTTGACCACCTCTTCTGCCTGATTAATGAATTCGGGATTAATCACAGAACCAATCAAGCCAGGATTGATATCTAATATCGAGCTATCTGCTAAAGTAATAGTCTTATTCGCAATATCTGTCACGCCATCGATTAATAGAAAAGGTTCTGGGGCAACTGGTCGAAATTGTGATCCTGATTCTAGTGCAAAAGGAATGACTTCTCCCCATTGAGGAGTCAGAAAATCTTGAACTGGAGCATTAGGATCGTCGATAGGAATAGCTTCTGGTGTCCAGCGTTCAATATCCACAATAGAGTTTGGACTATTAACAGCTTGGTAACCTGTGGTGTCTGAATAAGGACTACCATCGCCATTAGGATCGTTACCTAATTGATTGGAGCCGTCATTCTGTCGAAAGTTCAGTAAAGCTTGAGCAGAGACATTGCCAATTCCTGCGGGAGTAGTAGTATTTATCGATTGATTATTCGGGTCATAGCCCAAATCAGCCATGAGCTCATCAAAAATTTCTATTTGAGAAGGAAAGAGATTTTCTAAGACTCGATAGGCTGCATAGCTAACGGCTTCTTGTTTGTTGGCTTCTGTAACTTCTACTTCAGGACGTTGTAAATCGTCTTCTAATTGGGTCGCGATCGCATTGAGATCGTAGGCGGCCCAAGCATCAAATATGGCTGTATGAACTATACTATAGGCTCTCGAAGCAATTGTTGGCCCTGGAGCAGTATTAATAACAGCTTGTTGCACCGCTCTATCCCATTTCACTGAAATGCTAGGAGATGAATCTTCAACAGTTACTAACTGTGTCTGGGGATTGAGAATAAGATTTGCCATTTTTTATACTTAATAATTAGAATAATTGAACAATTTATAAATAAAGTTTAGAGAAAAAATAAAGCTGGATTGAATATACGGTATCCCCACTTATTTAGAAAGACAATACTTGCAGCTTTTTTGGGAAATTTTTTTACATAAACAAAACATAAGTGTTTCAATTTCTTAAAAGCTGATCCCATAAAAAAAACCACGTTAGGAAAACGCGGTTTAACAAGTTAGTAATTAATAATTTAAAACAGATTGTTTTTAGTAAACACCAGGATTGATGCGATCGTCTCCTGCATTCATGACAACAGAAGTGTCGGTAACCACAAAATTGACTAGATTAGCTTGTAAGCGTTTTGTTTGAGATTCACTAAGACCAGGAATATCTAAAACTTCTTTAACTGAGCTATAAGGAGCATACTTAATTATTGCGCTAGCTAAAGTAGGATAGAAACCGCGTAACTCACGAAAATCTCTAATGTCACTATTATTTAAATCAAGTTTGCCTTGAATTTGGCCTAGTTTATCATCAGCAGCATTCCGACGTACCGCCAAGATAGGGGAAGATTGTAAGGTGAAAATGTTCAAATCAGCAGCATTGGCTGTTGTCACACCATTAAATCCCCAAGATGCGATCGCGAATAATGCGATCGCGAAAATGTTTATTAATCTTTTCATCAACTCTCCTTCTCCAGATTAAAAAAATATATGCCTTAGAAGAAATAAAATCTTCTACGACTTTAGTGTGTATTGTATATTTTTCTTGTCCCATAAATTCTATCAGGTTAGCTATTCTATAAAAAAATCCTCCTGAGATCTAAAATCTTGAGAAGGATTAATTAAGAATATTTGAGGCAAATAGACTCTAGATACCTCTATAAAGAGAGAATTCTACCCGACCAAATTGTATTTCGAGACGTTTTTGAAGTGCCTGTGGTAAGGGACGAATGCCGTAGGAGCTATAATAGCCAGCTAAAGCATTGAGTGCGGTTTGCATAGTTGTGAAAGAACGTAAACCTCCTGTCTTAGAATCGCGTCTATAACGAGCAGCATAGTCCCCAACTTGCGCTCTAATTAGCTCAATTAATTCTCTCTTTTCCTCAGAATTATCAGGTAAATCAAATGATGTTCTGATATTGGTTATTACTTCCATAGTGTCGTGACTATAGTCACCAGTAAAACCTTCTACACTAGTTGAGCTACAGCCCATTAAACCAATAACAACTACTAAAACCAGAGACAATATACGGGATAGAAAATTCTTAAAAAACATAATTTACTTTATAAAACAATTCCAAGATCCCACTTATCCTATCAAGAATCGGGGATCGGGGTTTGGGTTTTAGGGGACTTGGGGACTTGGTTTGAGACTTGGAGACTTGGGGACTTGGGGATTTGGGGAAATTGGGGAGTTAGGGAACAATTATCTCCCTAACTCCCGATCAGCAATTAGCCATTAGCACTTCTTTTTATCAAACGAAGAATTTCGCCGATCCAAAGCACGATTGAGGTTCCACCGACAATGATTAACCAATCATTCAAAGATAAGGGCACAGTACGGAACATTTCACCACCAAATTGAATAATCAGAATTTGTCCGAGAAAAATCATCGATGCTATCAACACAAATCCTTTATTCTCAAACACACCAGCGAAAGCAGATTTATCTAAGCCCAAACAACGGGCATTAAATAAATTCCAAAACTGCAACATGACAAAGAAACTAAAGAATAGGGACAGCTCATAATCAGTAATCTGGTTATCCTGACCTATATAGAGTAAGAATCCAGTTAAAATCACCAAAAAGCTAAGACCAACGATCGCGATGTTTTTATACATCTGGGGCGAAATAATAAACGCATCAGGCGATCGCGGACTGTCTTCCATCACTTTGGGATTAGGTGGTTCAGTCGCTAAAGCCAAGGCCGCAAAGGTATCCATAATCAGATTTACCCAGAGCATTTGCGTTACAGTTAGAGGTAAAGCAACACCAATAAAAGGCCCAAGCAAGACAATTCCCAAGGCTGCAACGTTAATAGTGAGTTGGAAGAGGATAAATCTTTGGATATTCGAGTAGAGAGAACGACCCCAAATAATGGCATTGACGATACTGCCAAAGGAATCATCAAGTAAGATGATATCGCTAGATTCTTTGGCGATCGCGGTACCACTACCCATCGATAAACCTACTTGAGCTTGTTTGAGTGCCGCCGAATCATTGGTTCCATCACCAGTAACACTGACAACTTCATCATTTTTCTGCAACAGTTTTACCAATCTCAATTTATCTAGAGGACGGGCACGCGAAAGCACTTTCAGCTCTTTGACTGCTTCTTGCGCTTCTTCATCACTAAGAGCTCCGAATTCTTTACCTGTCAAATAAGTATATTTGTCGTTAGCTTCTGGTTTCAGCCCAATTTGGCGACCAATTTCTTTGGCTGTTTCTGGAGTATCTCCTGTGACAATTTTGACTTGAACTCCCGATTTGAGGCAAGTCGTGATCGAATCGGCAACTCCAACTCGCAAAGGATCTTCAATTGCCGTAAATCCTAGCCAAATTAAATTATTCTCCAAGCTTTTTTCGGGAACTGTTGCGGGATTAGGTTGATAGGCAAAACCTAATGTACGCATTCCTTTCTTCTGATATTCAATCAAACTTTGGGAAATTTCCGCTTTCTGTTGCTCGCTAAAGTCGGCAACTCCATCTGCTGTCTCGATTTGTGGACAATTATTTAAAATTACTTCAGGGGCACCTTTAACATGAAGAATTGACTGGTTCGTGATCGCAGATTGACCCGAGGTCGCCATATATTTGATTTCAGTAGAAAAAGGAACTCTGTTGTCGAGATTGAATTGATTCCGATATTCTCTGTAATCTGAATTTTCCTGATTCAACCAGAGTAATAAGGAGCCTTCAGTGGCATTGCCTAGGGGACTAGCTGGCTTATTAGGCTCAATGTCTAATTCTGCTGTGGTGTTAACCGCGATCGCTTCAATAATCAATCGTTGCTGTTTTTCATCAGAACTATTAAGACTGGGGACATTAACTTCTTTGACCTGCATTTGGTTTTGAGTTAAAGTTCCTGTTTTATCAGAACAAATAACCGTTGCCGCACCAATGGTTTCACAAGCATGCATCTGACGCACTAGGTTGTTATCCTTGGCCATCTTTTTCATGCTATAGGCAAGAGATAAGGTAACACTCATTGCCAAACCTTCAGGAACAGCTACCACAATAATGGTGACCGCAATCATGAAATATTCCAGCAAAGCATTACCAAGAGTGCCAGAAAACCATGTCATGCTTGGATCAAGACCTGTGGGGATACTGAGGGCAACGCCTAAACCGAGTAAAAGTAAACCAACTCCTCCAGCTTTAATCCAACTGCCGAATCCTTCAGCTTCTAACCATGCTGGTTGTTCTTTTTCATTGCCTGATAACTCAAAACCATCGTAAATTACGGGCAACCAAACTGGCGCTAAGACAGTTAAGGTACTAACGCTAGAGAGGATAAAGAAATACCATTGGCGAGATTCTAAGCTATATTCTTCGAGAACGAAGCCTCTGACTAAAAGGGCGACAAAAGTTAAGGCCGCAAAAGCCAAACCGACAACACCGATTAACTTGCTAAGTTTTTCGAGTTGTAAATTTAAAGGAGTTTCTTCATCGTCCCCAACTTCGGCAACTGCGATCGCGAGTTGACCGATTTCTGTGCTATCACCAACTTCGGTGATCTCGACAAAACCATTACCGCGATCAACAAGTGTACTGCGAAATACCCGATAGGGAGGATAGGTTCCTGCTTCTGCCTGTTCTGGGGTACAGTTTTTTTCAGCTATTTTTTGAACTGCATCAGATTCCCCAGTGATTTTTGATTGATCAATGTAGAAAGCAAGTTCTTCGAGAACATTGCCATCGGCGGGAATTTCTTCTCCCTGTTCGAGATAGATCACATCTCCGACGACGATATCTTGACGAGGTACGGTAGTAAAACGACCATCACGAATCACTTTGACAGGAACAGTATCGTAAACCTGATTGAGAATATCGAATTCTTTATTGGCTTTATACTCATTGACAAAAGCGAGGGTGGTTGCCAAGATGATTGCAATAATAATACCGACCCCTTCGACATAATCACCTTCGACAATGCCCACCGCGATCGCGATTACCGCAGCGACACAGAGAATTTCAATTACGGGATCCTCAAATTTTTCTAAAAATAATTGCCACCAAGCTTCTCTCTCTGGCGGCTTAAGAATATTTTTTCCATGCTTAGCACGACTTTTCTCCACTTCTTCAGCGGTTAATCCTTTATAGGGAATACTAGTTTTGGAGGTTTCAATTGTACTCGTCATAATATCCTGTTCTATAAAACTTACGATAATGCTAACGTAATTTTCTTTGCTCACTGCAAATTTGCTTCAAATACCAAATTTACAATTATGCGCAATTGAAAATAGACAGTTCTTTATTAGCATTTTAGTTGGCACTTGTAAAAGATAAGACAACTCGGCGATTTTTTGCTCTACCTTGCTCTGTATTATTATCACCCTCTGGTTTAGTTTCACCCCAGCTTTCAATTTTGACTTGATATTTTTGACCTAGACCCAGTTCACGTAAATTACTAGCAACTTGTTCTGCTCTTTGTCGTGAAAGATTTTCATTATATTCATCTGGGCCTATATAGTCAGAATGACCTGCAATAACTAAGGTTCCAGCTGTGTCTGGCAGTTGAGATAAAAAAGATTCAAGTTTGGGAGCATCTGAGGGGAGAACTTCAGTTTCTTTATAAGCAAAATAAACTTTAATCTCTTGAGATTCTTGATTATTGTTAGCCAAAGGAGAGTCTGGGTTAGTTTCTCCTGTGCCATCTGTACTGATAGAAGGAGAGTCTGGGTTAGTTTCTCCCGTGCCATCTGTACTGATAGGAGGAGAGTCTGGGTTAGTTTCTCCTGTGCCATCTGTACTGATAGGAGGAGAGTCTAGGTTATTTTCTCCCGTGCCATCTGTACTGATAGAAGGAGAGTCTGGGTTAGTTTCTCCTGTGCCATCTGTACTGATAGAAGGAGAATCCGGGTTAGTTGCTCCTGTGCCATCCGTACTGATAGGAGGAGAGTCTGGGTTAGTATTTTCTACTGATGGAATTCCTGGTTCAGTAGCTAACTGAGGCTTATTTCTATTAGTGATAAAACCGATCG
This sequence comes from Cyanobacteria bacterium P01_F01_bin.143, assembly GCA_039190385.1. Lineage (GTDB taxonomy): Bacteria > Cyanobacteriota > Cyanobacteriia > Cyanobacteriales > Xenococcaceae > Xenococcus. The sequence continues at coordinate 7,934 of JBCCYD010000030.1, forward strand.
CCAATCCACCAATCAAAAGAAATGGCAAGAGAAATATCCACCAAGGAAGCACAAAAGCAGAATCTTTTTGTTCATCATCTATTACATAAATATCATTTTCATTGTTATTAGTCATAATTTTCAATCCTCAGAACGAATTGATAAAAAAATCTTCTTACTCATTACCCATTACCTAATCACCGTTTGCCGAATGCGTTGCTCACCAACTTCCAATTCAAACCATTGACTATCAACAGGCATTGAAAAAAGTATTTTTGTCGGCAGTCCATCAGTATATTTTTTAATGATATTACCCTCCGAGTCATAGATAGTTCCTGTTGGGGCAATAATTTGATTTTCATTAACAACCTCGGCAAATATTTCCTCTAAAGCCCGCATTTCATCAGCAATTTTATGATCCCAAATATCAATATCAGTCCCCGTATCCAGGTCGTCCAATTCTTGTAATTGACTAGCATCGATTTGGTCACCAATGCCAATGAGAACGCATTTAACAAGATTACGCCGATCAGATTCGATATCTTGTGCTAGCTGGATAGTATATTCCTTGACCTCATCTAAATCATCCAATTTGCCATCGGTAATAAAAACGTACATAGAACGTTTAGCATCAGCAAAACCTTCGACAAAATATTTGACCGCAGGCATTAATGAGGTTCCTGAGCCAAAAGTCACATCTTTTGGGCCCGAAATTTCCAGAGTTTGACATTGCTCTTCGGTAAATTCTCCCAATAGTTCAATTTCGCTGCCATCTCCTGCTGCCCAATAAATTATGGTTGTGCTGGCATTAGCATCTAAATTACCCGCAAAATAGGCTATGAATTTCTGCGCTTCTGATTGCATAATATTCGGTGTAAGGGTGAGATATCCTTGTTTGATAGCATCATCGTAACCCTTCTTTTGTAGTGAATTAACAGTTTTGCCATCTTCAACACGAGATTTCATCCAACGCTTTTTCAAATAACGTTTAGTGATATTCAGGGGAATTGACCCGGTAAAACCTCGTCCATAGGATCTTTTCATCGAGGCACTAGCATCTAAGGCGACCCCAGTTCGCCAGCCTTCACCTTCTGGTGCCATCAAAATCGTAAACTGAACTTGAAGTTTATCTTCTCCTTTACGAACATTGACTTTCCCTAATTCTTTTGCCGTTACATGGCTAGGAATGGCAAAATCTTCTGTCGGATTTTCTTGTTTTCCAAAATAGCGATCGTAGATAGACATAATTGATTTACCTCTTACCTTTTACCTTTTACTGATCAGGTTGTGCCCATTTAGGAATCCTTGACGGTGGTTTTTTTTGCGTAGGCTCTGTAGATTTTTGATTATCCTCATGATTTGATTGTTGAGCTGGCTCTTCAGTTTGGGAGCTAGTTTTCGGACTAGGGAAAAGTGGACTAGACTTTGATTGAACTTTTGTGAAATTGGCTTGTATCTTCTTATTGGCATCCATCACTAACTGAGCAGGATTTTCTGAACCTTTAAGATCCCCACTCCAATGATCAAAACGCCAAAGCTGATTCGCTGCCCAAGCTCGAATTTTCACTGAGCTTCCAGTTTCATATTCTCCTCCACCATCGATAGTTCCCGCGCCTGTTGGTTCGGCATTAACCCAAAGATTTAAACGGACGGTCGTGTTTATCTGAGGCTTGAATGGTGATTTCGGTTCTGGTTTAGGTTCAGTTTTAGTTTTGACTTCTGCGGTGAAATGGGCCACGATGCTTTTGTCCCCATCCATTTTTACTGTTACTTGATTGTCAACTCCACTGGCATCTCCAGTCCAATGAGCAAAATTCCAACCTGCTGATTTACTAGCTGTAATCGTAACCATCTTATCCACAGCATAATTGCCTCCCCCAATGACTTTGCCTGCCTCTGGTGGTTCGACCCTGACTGATAATTGATATTTAGGGATAATATTAGACTCTGGGATTTTCTCTTGATATTCTTTTGTTTCCTCGGCAATATCTTGAATATCTGGCTCTTCCGATGAGGATTTGAGTAGCTTGCTTACTATTTTTTGGAGACTATCAAATAAATTACGCATACGTTTAAATCGTTTGTCGGGGTCAGGATCGGTCGCTTTTGCGTACCAGGAAGTATCAATAAGTTGGGGATATATAGTGGCAATAGTTTTGGCAAAGGCATAGATATCAGCAGCTTTAGTTACTTGTTGTTGAGCTAAAACTTCTGGGGCCAAAACATTGCGCTCGGATTGGAGAAATTTTTTATATCCTAATTTTAGGAGAGGAGCATAGCCAAAGCCTTTGAGGTATAGCAGTTTCTCAGAGATTACAAAATAGTTGATATTTATATATCCATGAACCAGATCTTTGTTGTGTAAAGCATGAAGGGCTTCGCTCGCTTGATGCCACCATTCCAATGCTTCTTCGTCTAGAGAAGTTTGGCTGAGAGTTTGTTTTAGAGGTCTCGTTCTAATGTAGGGATAAACGATGATCAAGGGATGTTGTTCATCCGAGAACAATTGTTCTGGTCGCCAGATTCCTTTTCGGCGAATTAGCTGTAATTTATCAAAATAGGTAATGATTTGCGCGATCGCTTCTTGCGGTATCTCAGGTTGAACTAGTTGCAAAATTACCTGATTTTCCTGATTCTTATCAACTGCCTCGACCCACTGATAGACAGAATCCTGGCTCAGTTTTGCTGTAACTTCGTATTCGCCAATCTTCATAAAACACGCCCCTAAATTTCTTTAAATGGGAATAATTAGGTGAAAGTAAAGCTTCCCGAATGTCGTTTTTGATCTACCTCAACAATTACTGATAATGTTTGCTCTTCACTAACTTTAAAAGTTACCCAAATATCCAGCTCATCTTGGCTTTTTTGCGGTAAATCGGGAATATTGATTGTGCCGATTAAACTATTGTCTTTAACTAAACTGGCTGAACCTTGATATACATTTATATTAACGGAAGTTGCATTATCGAGATGAGTTGTAAATAACTTTTTACGTTCGCAGGGAGTCTTGAGATTAGCTGGGATAATTTTATCAAAGCGACCACCAACAGTAGCTACGCCCAGAGCATGACAGGTACGAGTGCGAATTTCAATTTCTCGACCAAAGACTTCGCGATCGTCTAGATAAGCCGCATACATCGCAGCTCCTTCGGACACACATAAAGCGGGATTGGTATTGCGATAGACTTTTTCTTCCCCAATCAGATCGCATAACAGAGATTTCATCTTGGGTATTTTGCTGGAGCCACCAACCAGAATCACCCGATCTATTGCAGTAGGATCAATATTCGCCGTTGCCCAAAGTTTTTCAATAATACCTTCAATTTTATCGATATATTTCTCAATAGAAGTTTCAAATTCACTGCGAGTTAATTCTGTATCAATAAACTCACCAGGAATCACCTCAGAAATTGTCACATAGGTCTCTTCGGTGGAACTAAGAGTTATTTTCGCTTCGATCGCAGCTCCAATTAATTTCTGGCGCGCTTTGCGTTGCTCGCTCTCCGTCAGCCCATCTAGACTCAGACCTGATTTTTTGAGTAATAATTCTACAAGACATTCATCAAAATCCATCCCTCCCAATCGATCATCACCGCCTGTTGCCAAGACTTCAAACAGCAATTTTTCTTGAGTTTGTTCCAGCTTAAATAGCGTTAAATCGAAAGTACCACCACCAAGATCAAAAACGAGAATATTTTCTTGGTTTTCCTGTTCTGGATGGTCCTGGACAATTTGCCAAGCATAGGACAAAGAAGCCGCGATCGGCTCTTGTAAAATCCCAATACAGTTAATATCCGCATCCTCAGCAGCTTGGCGAGTGTTTTCGCATTGATGAGCTTTGAAATAGTAGGGAACGGTAACAACTGTCCCGCGAGAATCGAAACGACCTTGGGGAAATTTGTCCTGCACATCACAATATAAACGTTGCAAAATCTTAGACGATAATTCAATGGGAGAGAATTCCTTACCTCCCAGAGCTGTCTTGTGGTTAGCATCATCCATCTGGCGTTTGATTCCTACCACCAAATTTTCTGGAGAGAGAAAACCTTTTCTAAAGGCTAATTCTCCGACTAAGAAATCATCATTTTTCGCATCGTAATAAATGGCAGATTGCAAAGAATCTTTGCCTTGTTTCGTTTGATAGGTTCTCGGGCCTCGACCATCCCATCTCGCGATCGCACTAAAAGTTGTTCCCAAATCAATTCCCAATACGGGATTAAATTCATTATCTACGCTCATAAGCTCCTTAAATTTTAAACAATCTCACTCAATTACTTTTTAATTATTCTTGACTACTACTACTTGCGCAGAACGCAATACCAGCATTTCTTGCCCCTCTGCTTCTGGCTCATATTCATATCCTTGTCTTGTCACCTCTTTGATATCTTCGTTATTTAAATTTGGGTCAGATTGTACATCAAAAGGTTCATGTCGGTTGTAATCAATTTGTTGTCTAGTATCAACTTTCATCAAGTAAACTTTCACTGATACGAGCATATCTAAGAATAATTCTCGTAACGCATGGTAAGTTCCAACCCAATTATCAAGCTCTGTTATTTGCTCTGAGTTTTCTGTCTTTAACTGCTGGATTAAATTATCCGAAAATTTTGCACCGTCATCAATTCCATCAATAATCGGTAATATTTTCTTATCAATAATGTTTAGCCATTTTTTACGAAGTTTTTCTGCTAAATCTCGTTGTTGAGCCACAATTTTCCAACGTTGCGTACCGACTTCTTTGAGTTTTTTCGCGATCGCGTTTTCTCCCGATTTTTCATCTGCTTCAGGATCAAGTAAGTCTCTTAATTCTTGTTCACTAACAGTTGGCAGTTCTTCAGGTTCGGCTGGCTCTTCTATCTTGGCATTAATTTGTTCTTGTAATCTGCCCAACATTTTGCCAATTAAATTTAATCCTTCTTGTCTTTTTTGGAGTTTTTCCTGCAAAGGTTGCGGTAATTTATTCTTTACTTCCTGAGATTGAGACAATATATTACCAGTTTTTTCTACTGTTAATTTAATCCCCTCTTGTAAAGATTGATTCCGTTTTGTCCATTTTTGAACCTGTTCGAAGTAACTAGCAAGTTCTTGGCGATCTTCTTCTAGATCCTTTTCTTGCTCTTCCAATTTCTTATCAATCAACATAAGCAATGGATTTTTAAGTCGTTCTATTTCTTGATCTTTCGCTTCATTTTCTTCTTTTAATCTTGCTATTTCCTCTTGTATATTTTCTATTTCTTGAGCGTTATCCTCTACTCTTTGATCTTTTTCTTTTATTTCATTATCTTTTACCTCAATTTGTTCTCTTAAATCTTCTATTTCTTGCTTTAATGATTTGTTTTCTGCTAGGATTTCCTGCTCTCGTTCCTCTACTATTTTGTCTAGAGGCATGTTTTTTTTATTCGCAGAAGAATCAGTTATTGGTCTTATAGCCGATGCAGCTTCTGTATTCTGCTCTGCTGAATCTTCTACTGCCTTTTCTTCGATAATACTCTGTTCTTCTTCAGGAACCTCTGTTGTTATTTCTTCTTCAGAATCAAGGTTTTCTATCTCATTAGAAGTAGGATTGCTTTCTGGCGTTTCATCGGGATTATCTCCTAGATTATGCTCCAGTGATTCTGATGTTTCTACTTCTGGCTCAACTTGTTCTTCTACTAAGCTACCTGGAGTTGATTCCCCAGTAGGATCAGCATTTTCACTCTCATAATTTTCATCTGAGAGATTAGGATTTACCTTGTTCTCGTTGTTTTCATTAGCCATTTTATCTCTCTAAGTAATTCAAAAACTTCAGTAGATATGCATAATTAATTGCATTATTGATTGTTCTATTTTTTATACATTCGACTTTTTCCATAGGTTATTGATTTGGTTTTTGGTCCACAGATGAACACAGACATGCCCAGCTCCTTGTTCTGGGTGAACGCAGATAGTGTTCTAGACTTTTCCAGCTACGTGATCTGGATAGATACAGATAAAGTTGGTTAGTGAGCGACTTTTGCTAAATTTCAATTAGCCATTAGCCATTAGCCATTAGCAATCAACTTCGCTTAATTTCCAATTCTTGAGTCGAACTAGAACTAGTTGCTTTCACCTTAAGTAAATTCTGTTGATCAATCTCAAACGTGACATTAATCTTTTCTTCTCCTCGGGGTTTAGCAGGAATTCGAGTTAAAAAGAACTCTCCAATACATTTAACATTTTCGTTTCTGACAAAATCTGCTGCGAGATCTGACTGATAAACCCGAATCACTAATTCGGTCATATTATCCCTAGGAGTCGTGTACTCCTTACTAAAGGTCAGCGGTTCTTCGGCTGGAATATCTAATCCCTTATCAATCAAACAGTTGAATTTACCGCCTCTAGTCTCGATACCCAGAAAATGAGTCACAATATTGGAAACTTCAAATTCTCCCCGCATATCTTCGGAATCACGCTCTAAATCGGCATCAGGGACATTGAGCGTTGAGGCAAAAATTGCTGCCCCACGGGCGATCGCAGTATCGGGGTCGGTGTCGGCATAGGGTTCTTTGTCAAACATTTTGGCCAACATTTCTTTAACCAAAGGAACTCTCGTGGAACCGCCAACTAAAATAATGCGATCAATTTCATCAATAGTAAGTTTGGAACTAGTTAAAGCTCTGTCTACGGCTTCTTTAGATTGTTCAATCAATTCTGCGATCGCGGCATTAAACTCATCACGAGTAATCTCTACATCTAAATTATGAACTGTCCCCGACTCGTCTTTGATCAAATTAGGCAACGACAACATCGCAGTCGGTGTTTCACTCAGTTCACATTTAGCTTTTTCGGCAGCATCTTTCAATTTTTGCTGAGCTTGACGCAGTGCTTTTTTATTAATTCCTTGGTCTTTTTTGAGATCAAAAATATCAACGCCTGATTCTTTGTGAAATTTCTGCCCCGCAATTTCCATAATTTTGGCGTCAAAATCGTCTCCACCAAGTTTTGGAACCCCTTCTTTGGCAAGGATATCAAATTTTTCGCGATCGCTTTTGGTCGAATCAACTTTCAAAATCGAAACATCAAAAGTTCCTCCACCAAGATCGTAAACCAGAATCGTTTGATCTCGTTCTTTATCTAAGGCATAGGCGATCGCGGCAGCCACTGGTTCTTCCAAAAGATAGAGAATTTCTAAATTCGCCAATTCCCCTGCTGCTTTGGTCGCGGTTTTTTGATCATCGTTAAAGTTGGCAGGAATGCAAACCACTGCATAGGAAGGCTCCCCTCGCAGTTCCACCGTTCCAGCTTCAACTGCACCCGTAACTAGCTTATGAAGAATTTCGCCAGAAATATCTGTTGGCGTATAAACTTTATCAGGGATAGCTTTAAACTCTTTGGTCCAACCACCACCGATTTCTCGTTTAATCGAAGCAATCGTATTGTCTGGATCAACTAATGCTCGATTGCGAGCTTGTCTTCCGATGAGGATTTCGCCATCATTTCTAACGCTGAATACCGAAGGCAGAGTTTTAGCTCCATCAATGGGAATAATTTCTGCTTGTCCTTTAAGATATACTGCGATCGCAGAATTGGAAGTCCCGAGATCAATGCCCATAATATAGGGACTTTTTTTTGCGACAAGTTCTGCCATTTTTACCTCTTCTAATCTTTATCGTAATGCTAAGTTTGTAATTTCAACTGCGATCGCATCTAAGAGCTGGGAAAAATCTACAGCGCCCCGAGATTCGTGAATATTCCAGAAACGACCATCAGTTTTCTTGGCCAATTTTTCATGGCAACTTTGGGCTACCCCCACAACATAGAGGCAAACCATTCCCTCTCGAAGAATTTTTATGATCTTTTCAATTGCCTGATCCTCTCTCCCCACTTCATCACTAACCAAGATTCCGATCTTAAGATGCTCATCACTAGGAAAAGATTCGACAAATGCTTTGCTCACCGGAATCGTGTTCTGAGCTCCTATGTAACAACCACATCCGCCCAAACGACCAATTTGCAGACCAGCGATCGCAGCAGGAAACTTACTCGGTTCCATAGGCCCAAAAACTTCCCAATTGTAATCACCCCACAAAGGCTTATCAAAGTCCATCAACCCCAACCGACATTCAACTCCTGCTGCGATAACTTGATTAGCAAAATTGAGACAAGAACGTTTAACACCTTCTAATTCATCACTCATACTGCCCGAAGTATCAACCAAGAACATAATGTCAGCTTGCGGTGCCGCCTTAAGAATTTTATCAAGACCAATTAAATTAACGTCAAGCGTCTTTTGACTAGTAAGATTACTGCAGTTAGCTGTCACTGTAAGTAGATCGGAATTATCCACTCTGAAGCGAACTGAGATCTTAGGCTGACCTACTGGCGCTGGAGGAATCCCTTCCAGTTTAAATCCTCCAATAAAAGTATTTTCTTGACAGTGAGGATTTTCCCCTTGAAAAACAGAAATATCGACAGATTTTTGATTACTACGAAAAGTTGTAAACTCTTGAGTCACTTCCGAGGGAATAGAAGTATTTTTAGCAATTAACACTTGAAAAATATCCAAATCTTTACCTTTAGAAGCCCTAACCCCCAAACTGAAAGGCGTAACATTATAAAATTCAATCGGGGTAAGCTCTTCCTCTGGAGTAGAAAGATAACTGGCAACAATGGCCGCCCCTTGTCCTACCACCTCATCAACCCGCTCGGCAATAAACGGCTCTTTTACCGCCTCTGTTACCTGCTCTTTAACTAACCGATTCCTTGTCGATCCCCCAACTAAAATCACGCGATCGATATCATCCTCTGTGAGATTAGCCGCAGCTAAAACATCCTGAATCTTGGTGATGGTTTTTGCTACTAAAGGCTCAATCAAGCGATTATAAGTTTTTATAGTTATCTCTTCATCTAACAAGGTTCCTAAAATATCAGGAATCGTCACTTGGGCTGTATCGCTTAAAGCAAGCTCAATTTTCGCGGCTTCGGCGGCTTCTCTCAGTCTAGCTCTAGCAATCAGAAACCTTCTAGGAGCATCAATTCGTTCAGGTTGACGAAGTAATTCCAAAACTGGATTGAGATCGGTTGTAGCTTGCTTCTGCAGTAAACCAACTAAATATTCTGCCAACAACAGATCAAAATCATCACCACCAAGATTGAAATCACCATCTACTGCAACTACCGAGAAGCGATTGCCTTGAACTTTGAGCACAGAAACATCGAAGGTCCCTCCGCCCAAATCATAAACTAATACCGTCTGATCTTTGCCTTGATCCAAACCATAACTAATCGCAGCAGCAGTCGGTTCTGGCAACAATTGCAAAACTTGAAACCCTGCTGTTTCGGCCGCTAACTTTGTGTCACGTTTTTGATTATTGTTAAAGTAGGCGGGAACTGTAATGACGGCTTCGGTGACATTTTCTCCGAGAAAATCTGAGGCGGCCTCTTTCAAGCGACCTAAGATCAGCGCATCGACTTCTATGGGCGTATAAGTTTTATTGCCAATTAACCAACTAGTTTTGCCATCTCCGATATGACGTTTCGCGGAGGTGACAGATTCAGTAGGTTCTAATAAGGATCTAGCTTTCGCTGCTTTACCAACTAGGACATTGCCATTTGGGCGCACAGAAATCGCAGAGGGCAAGGTGGCTCGTCCATCTACGGTCAAGGTTTCTGGTCTACCACGTCGCCAAACACAAGCAACGGAGTTAGTGGTTCCTAAATCAATACCAATGGAATAGGACATTGTAAAAGGATGAGGATAAAATTTAACTGATGACTGATAACTGTTAACTGTTAACTGATTAAAGGCCGCTTTTGACGTTTATTGTTTCGGTTTTGGCTTGACCACTGGCAATTAGAGCTTCGACTGCGGGAATATCTAAGGCACTATTTTGCTCTGTTGCATATTGAACAATCGAGTCGCTGAGTTTTCCGAGTGGCAATTGAACTGCGGTGAAATGAATAATGCCATCGGCATCCAAGTCAAAAATAGCTGCGATCGGAATTTGCTCTGGCTGAGGTGGAGATATGGGGAGAGTCAATTCACCTAGTCCTGCATTTTTTTGAGGATCATGGTCTTCTCCGCGAAAGACGTTCATCTTGACTTCTTTTTGGTTGGGACGATTACTATAGGCAAGCATCCCTTTGCGACAAGGATAGGTGGTGTTTCTGGTAATGATTGGTTGAAAGAAGATTTTGTTATCCAGGTCGAGCATATCTACTCCCAAGGAATGGGCTGTTACATCACTAAATACAATGTCAACAGCATCGGGTAATGAGAGATTAGCAGCGACGATCGCGGCTCCGTGGGAAACAACTTCATCTACTCTCTCAGCTACAAAGGGTTCTTTAATCTCACGAGTAACAATCTCCTGCACTGCCTGATTTTTGGTCGATCCTCCTACCAAAATCACCCGATCAATATCTTCAGCATCTAACCCAGCATCCCGTAACACGGATTTCATGCAATCTACTGTCTTTTGCAATAAGGGTGCAATTAGTTCGTTATACTCGGACAAGGATATTTCTTGTTCCAAGGGATGCCCCAAACAATCGGGAACGGCTATGATGGCGCTTTTCGCTTGAGAGAGTTCAATTTTGGCAGTCTCTGCTGCTTCTTTGAGCCGCTGGCGAGCCACTTTACCAGCTTTGGAACTATTGCCCAACAGATCAATTCCTGTTTCTGTTTGAAATTTTTGGCTTGCCCAGGTCATAAGTTCTAGATCAAAATCATCTCCTCCCAGACGACTATCCCCGCCAACTGCTTTAACCTGGAAATTGTTATTAACAATTTCTAAAATTGACACATCGAAGGTGCCGCCACCCAGGTCGTATACCATTAATTTTTGATCTTTTTCTTGATCCAGTCCATAGGCGATCGCGGCTGCTGTGGGTTCAGGTAATAATCGCAAAACATTTAGTCCTGCTTCTTCCCCCGCTCTTTTGGTATCTTCTTTTTGGGCTTCAGTAAAATATGCAGGCACAGTAATCACAGCATCCCAAATATCTTCGTCCAAGGACTTTTTCGCCCCCGCCACAATCTCCTTGATGAGAATACTACTCACATTCACCGGCGATAGAGTTTTACCTCCGACCCCATAGGTTTTACCGCGATCGCCAATATCGCGTTTGGCCGAAGCAATAGTATTCTCGGGATCAAGCAATAATCGCGATTTTGCAGTCTTACCCACTAATACCGTCCCATCTGGACGAAAAGAGACCACTGAAGGCATGGTAGAGCGACCATCAATATTTTGGGTTTCGGCAATGCCCCTTCGATAAATTGAGACGACTGAATTGGTGGTTCCTAAATCGATTCCGATCGCATAAGACATAATATTCTCACCTTTTATATTAGTTATTGTTGGTTGTAAAAACGCTGGCTCGTTGCAAACTTACTCTCAATTGGGAGGCGAAAGCCAAAACATGTCTGAGGGCGATCGCAAATCCTAAACCTTGAGATTGGGCGATCGCACAATTAGCAATTCCGATCACTTCTCCTCGTTCATTTACAATTGGCCCGCCACTATTGCCTGGATTGAGCGACACATCGGTTTGCACATAGCTCAGACCATGGCGCACTAAACTACGATTGCTCACAATGCCCTTAGAAACCGTGAATTCCAAACCCAAGGGATATCCGAGAGCAAATACGGTTTGTCCTTCCAAGATTTCTACTGAATCAGCAAAACAAATCGGCTGTTGCTCCAACCCGCTCACCTGTAACAGGGCTAAATCACTATTATTTGAACGCCCAATTACAGGAGCTTTCCAGCGATCGCCTCGAGGAGAAATAACGTCCATCTCATCTCGTGTAACCACATGATTACAAGTCAAAATATGACCTTGTTCACTGATCACGAAACCTGTCCCAATACCCTGAGCATTTTGTAAGCGAAGCACCGACGACTTGAGCTTCTGGATCATTTTTTCCGTTGTCATATTTTCTTGTTTTACTTCCTCATTAACCATTAGCGATTAGCAATTAGCAATTAGCAATTAGCAATTACCTCAAAGGTTGTTTAATAGTTTCTCCCGCAATTTCCACCGTCACAAACTCGGTGTCCACTGGCACATTGAATTCCATACGTTGGGGAATGGTATCTGCATAAACTTTCAATTCCTGGTTTTGAGGATCAAGAATTCGGGCAAAGCCTGGCAAAGTAACACCAAAATCCACCTCGTCCCAAACTTCTTGGAGTTCTTTGATATCAAGAGCTAACTTACAGTCCCAAAGATCCACACCCTGCTCTCCCAATTCGGTGCCATCAAACATATCATCGAGAATTTCGAGTTGCTCCTCATCGACTTCTTCTCCTAGACCAACAATCACAAATTTACATTTGCCTCGTTTATCCGCTATCATTTCCTGGGCAGCTTCCATTGCCTTGGCTTTCACTGCATCCAAATCAGCCATTATGCCATCGGTGATAAAGAGTAAAACTGTCCAGGGTGCCTCGGCAAATTCTGTCAGAAAATATTCGAGCGGCGGTAGTAATAAAGTTCCCGTGCCCCATTTTTCCTGTTGCGGACCAGTAACTTTTAGGGTCTTACTCGAATCTGCGTCAAGGGTTCCTACTGTCTCGATATTTTTTCCGCGATCGCCAACTGCCCAATAGATAAGTTGTACAGTTCCATCTCCACTATAGTCACAAATAAAACGACATAAACGACGGACGACTGGTTCTATCTCATTATCCTCAGCTGTTCGTTGCTCAACTGGAATATGGGCCGCATATAATTCCTTCATGGAAATTGAACCATCAACCGCAATTCCAACCTGCATTTTCTCCACTTTCTGATTAAGCCGAATGTAGATTTCCACTCGCTGCTGATTATCTTGAGCTGGATAAACGTTAATCTTGCCGAATAGGTCACTAGCTTTAGTTATAGACATCTCGGATGCTCCTATCTGCTGCAATTATTAAATTTTTAACTGTTACTTCAGTGGCTGAGTGATCGTTTGTCCCGCAATTTCCACTGTTACAGATGGAGTTCCTTCTGGTACCGTAAATTCGATACGCTGAGGAAATTGATCTGTTTTTGAATAAACTTCATTTCCTAGATGATCGCTAATACGTACACTTCCCGGAATTTGAATCTCAAAATCAACTTCATCCCAAATTTCGGCTAATTCTTCCATATCTTCGGCGAGTTTACAGTCCCAAAGATCGATGCCTTTGTCTTCTAATTCAGTATCATCGAACATATCATCTAGCTCAGATAAAGTTTCTTTGATCGCTTGCTTTTCCTTTTCACTGACTCCTGCATGGGTGACCCCCACCATGACAAACTTGCAGTTACCACGTTTTTCTTCTAGGATTTCGAAGCCAACTTCCATAACTCGATTTTTAACGGCTTCTAAATCTTCAAACACACCATCAGTTGTAAAGAGGACAACAGCCCATTTTGCATCAGCGAATTCATCCAAAAAATAGTTTAAGGCTGGGAGCAAAAAAGTGTTACCGCCCCAATTTTTAGGTCCTTCTACGGGCAAAGTTTCACTAGCTGTAGCACTAACTTTCCCCATCGGCTCGATCTCTTTTCCTCCTGCGCCCACTGCCCAGTAAATAGGGAGAATTGTTCCGTCTCCGCTATAGTCACAGGCAAAACGACAGAGACTACGGACTACTGGCTCCATAATGTTGCTTCCTGGTTGCCGAAATGCTTTAGGAAGATGGGCCGCAAATTGTTCTAGCATTGAGCGAGAACCATCGATCGCCATACCGATTTCCATACCTTCAACCGATTGCTGAAGCCGAATATAGATTTCTACTCGTTGTTTACTACTACCACTATGGGGATCATAAACATTAATCTTTCCAAATAAGTCACTAGCTTTTTTGATTACTGGCATTTGTTCAATAATTTATTGGATAGAAACAGCTAAATATTTTTTTCATTTAACCTGACTACTTACATGTTATGCGGCTCAAAGAGTTTCCATTTTTAAAGTTTATAATTTTTCATATTTTTCGGTTTGGCGATCGCGTGATTGATTTAAGTATGGCAATTGTATGAGTAACTAGCGCAAATCAATGAAATATTCTACTATCCCTTCCGCGATCGCGTTACTTAATTTTTTCTGTTCCTGGGGATTGGTAATCCATTCAAACTCCCAAGGATTAATCGCAAAACCTAACTCCAAAAGAATCGATGGTGCAGCATGGGGACGAGTTAGCGCCAGATTATTCCAAAACACTCCATAGCTCGGACGGTTTAATTTTGTCACTAAATAATTATGCAAAAATACTGCAAAATCATAAGCCTGGGTATGATACCAAAAAGTACTAATTCCTTGAGTATTTTCCGCGTCTCTCGCATCAGGCAGGGCATTTATTTCGCGTTTCCAAAATAGCATTATGAGAACGGACGATCGCGACAATCTGGGCATTAATTTGAGAAATAGGACGACCAATTGTTCTTCTTTTAGCAGCTATATTTGCACATAATTTTGCTGCATCAGCATCGAAAGACAAAATACGCCCAGCAAAATCTAGCTCAAACATGGATTTAGCTGCGTTTTTCAATGCATTGTTTCGTTTTCCGTCTTGTAAAATTTCTAAACCATAAAGAATCTCAGCTTGAGTCAAAGTAGTGATAAACAAGCTTTTTGTTTGATGTTGTTCGATCCAAAGCACAACTGATTCATTAGGTTGCGACTTCATGAGTTCCGATAAAACATTTGTATCAAGAATAATCATTAATTGAACTTAGGGGTTTCACGCATAGGTTCACGGGAAGTAACGGGAAAATCATCAACTCCACCAAGTTGGGCAAATCTTTTTTGAATCGATTCAGCGAGATTATCTGGCAGTAATCCATGCCATAAAAAGGGAATTAGTGGAGTCTGAAAATGACGACTAGTAATGGCTGCTAATGAAAACCGACCGTATGCTATACAAGAAACTTTTTGATAATTGTCAAAATTTGTTTCCTGCAATTTAACAATTCTTTTTTTGATATCATCAATAGACTTATGGATCAAAAGTCCAGTACCTACTCCACTTTTATATCCTGCATTAGTGCTGTAAAAAAAATTATCTGTCGTTTCATCAGGAAACCATTGCATAAAATTAGTATTTGGAAAAACGCTATTAACAACTTTTTGAAATTCTTTGTACTCTTCTGAAAAATCAAGGATAGCGTACCAGTCAGCTAGCAAAGGAATAATAGTAGAGGCCTTCATTAACTTATCTTTTGAAAAAGATTTTTCCACGGTCATATTGACTAAATCGTTGTATGAATTCGTGTGAATAGGAAAATGACGACTTATTTGATAACCTTGGCAAATTCTTCTGCCCAACATGTTTAACCAATACTGCGCACAATCAATTTTATTAGCTAATCTCAGTATTATTAACCCAAGTGCAATATCATTGGCATGGCGATCATATAGAGGAGTATAAGCAGAAGGATTATTTCTGATTAAAGATTCAAGAATATCAGCAGTAGCTAAAATTTCATTTGATAAAATGTTTTTTGAATTATCATCTTTAACTAATAAAGCTAAATTCCAATTTAACATTCCATAGCTTCCTAAGATTCCGATAATCTCAAAGGTACGAAGAGGATATTCTATCTCCTCTGCCTCAGCCCAACCAAATAATCCATGTTTAACAAAACAGTATGGTTTTATTTTGTTGATAAATGCTCCAATTATATTAATGTAGGTACTTATGATTTGACGATATTTCTTCATTATGGAAGGCTTTTTCATAAGATTATTTTTAATTAACCATTCCCAAGTTCGTAGAATGCTCCTTTCCGCACAGAGTAATGCAGGTTTTAAATTATTAGCTTCAGAACACCAATGAAAAACAATATTAAGACTTAAATTTAGTATAGATAAAGCTTTGCTACGCTCTTTTCGGGCTTTATCTTTACTCTTAGATATATTTTTGGAAAAAAGAGTTTCTTCGATCAAAGTATAGAAGTATTGAGGATCTTCATTTTGATCTGCAAGGGCAATAGTTTTTCTCAGATATTTACGCGACTGTTCTGGAAAAAGGTATTCGTCTAATAGATATTTTTCAATCATAAGAGAAATTTTATCTGCGCCCCAGAAATCAAACTCGATTCCAGGCTCTATATGCTTTTCTTTGTAACCTAGCCAATTTTGCTCAACATCTTGTTTGATATCACCATTACAACAAACAATAATTTTTTTTATTAAATCCTTATGCTCTTCATCAATACTTTTAGTTAAATAAACATCTTCAATTTCATTAAGAGAGGGACGAACATCTTGTTTTTTTCCAGAATCCCAATTATTACGCGATAAATTACCTTGTTTAACAGTTAGCAAGAATAATTTGTCTACATTATCATCTGGATCTATTCCTCTAGCAGCAATATCAACTCCATATTGTCTTACCCCACCTTGAGCTTTACTTAAGGGTGCAATGCCCATTGCTAAAAGAAGATCGGGAAGAAGCACTTCAAGTTCTCCTGACTCTTTTAACATACTTAAATATTCTCTAATAACTAATTTCATACAATTTTTTCTAACTAAATGATTGTAATTCTGATTTTTATTCGGTTAGTTATAAACCAATCTGTTTCCAATGTAATCTCAACAGAACTTGACCTATAGGATCAATGAGTTCCCCTTGAGGTATTTCATAAGAAGTCGACATCGGAATTAATGGAGTTGGTTGTGTAATTTCTCCTTTTTGCTCACTTGAGACAGCTTTTCCATATAGGAATAATCTTTCTGGCATAATGAATCTAAATATTGATTTCGCTTCTCCTGCTTCTCTAATTTCATTTTGTTGCTTCCATCTTGCTAGTCTGTAGAGATAAGTTTTTTGGATGGGAACTTGAAATTCTTTAAGCAGAGGTAATTGATTACGATTGTCAAGATATTTTTTGGACTTAGACAAAGCTTGATCAATAACATCACATTCAATAGTGCTTATTTTCTCTATTTTTCTTCTCTTATTAAGATACTCTGTTGCTTCACCAGGATAATTAAATAATACGTAATCGACGAGCAAATTTGTGACTAAATCAATAATTTCTTGAGTAATAGACTCTTTAGCTAGAGCAGACAAAAGAAGTTTACATAAAGATTGAGTGTTGATTACATAGCCAACAATTCTGAGTAAAACGTATATAGTATTAGTTTCATCTAAAGTATCTAAAACTTCTTTCATTAGAGACAGAATAGGATTTTTGTTTCTCTCAAGTTCATCGTCAACTTTAACCAAAATTGAATTGAAATTACGATTCATTTCAAAAGCCAAAAGATGTAAATACTGATGTTCTGATATAATCCATTTGGTAAAGAAGTAGTTTAAATTTATAAGATATGATTTTTGAAATTCAGATATAGTTTCATGTAAAATTCTCACTAGCCATTGATCTCTATCCTCAGTATTAAAATTCCAATTCTTTGCTATTAATTCAATTAACTGAACGGAAA
>JBCCYD010000031.1:0-25284 GCA_039190385.1 Cyanobacteria bacterium P01_F01_bin.143
AATTACTATTATGTCTCCCAGTCAAAATCATGAAATGATTAAAGACTTCATTTTTATATTAGTAATTACTTATTGTGAAGCCATTGATCTAGATTATTATGCTACTGGTTCAACGACTTTTAAAGATCAAAGTCAACAAGTAGGAAAAGAGCCAGATGCTAGTTTTAGTTTTGGCAGCCTAAAAAATGTTCCTGACTTGGCGATCGAGGTGGTTTTTAGTAGTGGAGGAACTGATGATTTAGATAAATATAAAAGATTGGGAGTTAAGGAAGTTTGGTTTTGGATAAAAAATAAACTAGAAATTTATGTTTTAGATAATGATATTTATCAGCAACAAAGCAGTAGTTTTAATTTGCCAAAACTTGAATCCCAACTACTTACAAAGTATATTTCTAAAGCATTGATTGAAAATCCTAGAATACTGAAAAAGAAATTCCTTAGAGAAGTTCAGTGATTTTTATTTTACCATTACCTTAATTTTCCAAGTCTTGTAAATTGCTTAACCCAAAAAGCGATCGTCCTAATTACGAGTAATTTCCTCAAGCGCATTATTAATAATCTCTTCTTCTACACCCTGATTTTTAAGACTTTCTATCAATTTCGAGAGAGGATTATTTTCTAATTCCTCTAAATCTTTTCGTAAACCTTGGCCAATATATAGCAGTACGAAGTAAAGTTAGGACATTTTGTTAAACTCGCAACTTAATTAATAAATGATTTTTACAATATTTAGGTTGTCCTAACCATGATGCGTAACGCTATACGTCCTCATCAAAGGCTGACAACCAGAAAAACCTAATATAGGTGCTATTTTTTTTAAATCTTCAACTACATCTTCAGGAATACGAAGAGTGATCGCTTTTATAGGGCGATCTTTTTTCAATCTTTGTTTTAAAGCTTCAATTTTCATATTTTCACTTTTTTCTTCAACAGGCGATTGTCTTGTTTGCAAGTCCTGATTAGCTAGGACAGGAAAATTGTCTCAAAAATAGATCTTTTAACACGAAATTTAATCGCCAATAACTTGTGATAAAACTGGTCTAAATTATCTATTATAATTTTGTCGTCCGCGAGCATTTTCTTGATAACGGCTAAAGTTCCTTTGACATTTAAGCCCAATCGCATAGCTTCGCGTCGAGCAGCAAAATCATCTAAGATTACATGGTCTGATTCTAACTCTATCGCTAAAGATATCGCTCCGGCTTCGCCTCTGCCAAGACGTTCATTGATACTATTAGCTAAAGAAACAAACTTAATTTGCTTAATTGTCAAACTATTATTTGCAACTGCAATATTTACACAGTTACTTGCTTGATCTTGTTTGGCATTAATTTCCTTGATTACTACTTCAGGTACATAGAATTCATAGTCATACTGGAGAAATAATTCTAAAAAATCTAACCGAGAAAGAAAAATTAGGGGAGAGGAATTCAAGACAATCTTCACGCTTTGTTTTACCAGCTTCTTTCTAGAGTAATATCATCATCAGTCAGGTAAGAAAACTCGATACCCATCAGCTCTAGTAGTTGTAATAAAACTTCCACTTCAAACTCCATTATCTCTGCTGCTTTTTTCAAGCTTATCACCCGAGAAACTAAAGCTCCGACTACAAATAAAAATCTTTCTTTTTGTTCCAGATTAGGAAATATTTGTACATTGGAAGCAATTTCTTGCCTGGTTTCTCTATTAAGCATTAGTTAAAAGTGAGATGATTTCTTCTTTTATAGTAAAAGTAATTTACTGTTTTGTTACAAAAGAGATTCTAAATCTGCTAATTCTTGCGCGATCACATCTTTTAATTTCTCTGGATATAATTTATTTCTACTTTTTTATTTAGTTGTAATTATGGGAACTATAGATGTATTGAATTGCTAAATTTAGCTTAATCAAGATTGTTTTTAAGAGTAAGGAGTTATTATGAACTTAGATGAAGTACCAGAAGTAGTCCTAGATAACCTTCTAGAATCTTACTTTCAAGGCAAAATAGAAAAAAAGTTTGAAGGTAACTCTGGGAAAGTATATTTAGTAAAAAATAATTGTTTTTCCCCCGAATATAATGCATATAAAAAATGTAAGGGATTAGAAGAAGACTCAATAGATTTATTTAAGGAAGAAGTCTTCAAATGGAACCAGATTAGAAGTAGATATATAGTTCCCATATATTATATGCACACAGTATTTGGAGAATATTATGCTTGCATGCGTGCTTGTAAAGGCAGTCTCGAAGAGTTTTTAAAAAATGAAGTTACAGAGATTGCAGCTTATAATTATTCATTACAAATAATCAAAGGTCTTTTGGATATGAATGATAGTGGATTACTTCATCATCAAGATTTTAATCCACAAAATATTCTTTATGAAGATTTATCAGAATTGTTCAGAGACTTTCCTCCTCAGCATTTTGATGATTCCCATAGATATAGAATGATGATATCTGATTTTGCAATGTCTAATTATTATCTAAAAAATAATATTGACGGCAAAGCTGGTGGGAAGTTTCCTTTCAAAGCTCCAGAACAATACAAAAATTCTGACCTTATGTGTTTTCAACCAGATCGCTTTGCTCTTGGAGTTTTACTTTGTTTACTATTTTCTAATAAGCATCCATGTGGACATTCGGCAGCACAAGTATTGAAAAAAAATCCAAAGAAAATTAAAGGTGGATGGGAAAATTGGGCTAAGAATGGAGAAAGAGTAATTCAAGTCAAGAATAAAAAACTAAAAAAACTTATAGAAAAACTATTATTAGCTTGGCCAAGCCAACGTCCATCATTTAGTGATTGCTTTGCTCAAATACAAAGCGAGTATGAATCATATTATCCAGAACAAGCAAAGATATCTATAAATCTTATTAATTGTTCTAAAGATGAGTATGACAAAGTACCAAGAGAAAATTTACGTCATAAATATCATGATAATTCGTTACAGAAGAGATTCTAAATCAGCTAATTCTTGCGCGATCGCATCTTCTAATTCCTCTGGAGACAATTCAGTTTCTACTGTTTCAGCTGATTCTGCTTTAGGCGCTTCTAAATGTAACACCTCATCAAAAATATAATTAGCCAGTTGTTCAATATTAGAATGCTCAAAAATTACTGTTGAAGAAATAGTAGCTTGTAAGTTATTTTCTAATTTATTTTTTAATTCGATCGCCATCAATGAATCCATCCCAATATCAAAAAATCCTTGGGAAACACTAGGCAATTGATTCGCGGATAAACCCAATACTTTACCAACTTCTTTTTGCAAGAAAGTAATCAGGAATTTTAACTGATGTTCAGGATTTATGGCTTGTAGTTCTGTTAAGAAATTGGAACTAGAAGTACTAATCTCAGAAGTTTGTTTTATCTGTTTAAAATCTTCAACTAAAGGCAAATTATAACCAGCAGCAATAAATCGTGACCAATCAATGGGAACTATCCCAACTTGCGGTGAAGATTGATTAAATAATTTTTCTAAGATCGCCAATCCCTCTTGAGGAGCGATCGAACCAATGCCTTTTAAATTCATCTGGCGATCTGCTTTGCGTCTTGCTGCTTCACCAATATCTGACCAAGCACCCCAGTTAAGACTTAATCCTGGCAATCCTTGGGCTTGTCTGTAATGAGCCAATGTATCAAGAAAAGTATTAGCAACGACATGATTTGTTTGTCCTGGTGAACCTAATAAAGAAGCGGCAGAAGAAAACAGAATGAAGAAATCTAAAGGCATGTCTTTGGTTAATTGATGCAGATTCCAAGCACCTAAAACTTTTGGATTCATGACTGTTGCCATTCTTTCTGAATCCATATTTATCAGCATTCCATCATCTAATGTGCCAGCGGAGTGGATTATTCCACCTAGGGGAGGGAGGGGCGCGGAGGTTGTAGGGGCGCAAGGCTTGCGCCCGATAATTTGTTGTAAAGAGTCGTAGTTTGCAATATCTGCTTGAGCGATTGTGACGTTGACTTGTTTTTGTTCTAATTGACTTATTTGTTGCTGAGCATATTCTGATGGTTGGTTACGTCCAATTAATAGTAGATGTTTTGCTCCTTTTTCTACTAACCAATTAGCTACTAATAATCCTAAATCACCTAATCCTCCGGCTATCAGATAAGTTTTATCTTCATCAATTTGTAGGGTTGAACGGTCATTTATCTCTACGGGGTTATCGTGGGTAACAACTATTTTTCCAATATGTTTTGCCTTTTGCATATATTGGAATGCTGATATCGTTTCTTCCAGAGAAAATTCTTTGTAAGGTAATGGTTTGAGTTCTGCTGTGGCAAATCTAGCAATTAATTTTGTTAACAGCGATTGAATTACATTAGGTTGTTGCTGGGCAGTACTGAACAAATCAACTAGAGAATAAGATACATTTGGCTTGATTTGAGCTATTTCTTCTGTACTTCTGATATCGCGCTTTCCTATCTCAATAAAATGTCCGTCATCTTTTAAAATCGATAAACTGCGATCGATAAATTCTCCAGATAAAGAATTAAATACAATATCTACGCCTTCTCAGTTAGTAGTTTGCAATATTTCATCTGCAAAATCCAAAGTGCGAGAATTCATCACATGTTTAATTCCCAGAGATTTGAGAAATTCCCATTTCCCAGGACTTGCTGTAGCAAAGACTTCCATGCCTGCTAATTGGGCGATTTGCACTGCGGCCATTCCCGTACCACCCGCAGCCGAATGAATTAAAATGCGTTTCGATTGTAGAGACGTACCATGGTACGTCTCTACGGTTGTTTCCAAGGCATAGGATGCGGTCAAAAAATTAGCCGGAATTGTAGCAGCTTCTGACCAAGATAGGTTATCTGGTTTAGCTACGACCATTAATTTATTGACAGTGACATATTGATTAAAACTACCTGTCGCTAGAGCAATTACGAGATCGCCCATCGCAAAATCAGTAACATCTTCTCCTACCGCAACGATTTCACCAGCACATTCAACCCCAAACCAATCTTTCTCAAAGGGCAGTAAACCCAAAGTATCTAAAACATCAATAAAATTCAGTCCTGTGGTTATGACTTTGATTTCAACTTCATCTGCTTCAGGTTGACGACGTTCTAAAGGAATTAATTGTAAATTTTCAGCACTACCTTTTTTACTAATACTAAGTTGGTAAGGTTCGTCTTCTGGTAAGTTAAAGAAATCTTCCTTGGATTGCCAATGATTTAAACGAGCAACTTTCCGCTGATTATTACGCCAGATTACTTGTTCAGCCGAAGAGTCAGATTGTATTTCAGTAATTAAATTATCTATTTGTTGCTTTAAGTTAGCTTTAGGATCTAAATCTAAACAAGTACAATTTAATTCAGGATGCTCTAAGTTTATAACCTTGGCTAAACCAGGCAAGGAAGATTGGCTTAATCCTTCTAGATTTACCTCATGCATAGTACCTCTAGTTACCAGATATAAATTGGTCTGAGCAATATTATTTTTAATTAATGCCTGAGTTAAATATAGTGGGGCATTAGTTTTGCTTTGAATATCTGATTCTAAATTATTTGAATTGCTATCTAGACTCTGAAGATAGATAACATTTTGGCAGAGTTTATTTTCTTGTTTTAGATTATTGATTAAGCGATCGCATTCTTCAAAAACCAAAGTATTAACTTGATATTTATCTTCTTGCTCTTGCTTAAATTCTGCTCCTGTAGTTACTAAAGTGCAGTCGGTATTTAAACTTTTTAGGTAATTGCTAATTTCTTCCCCTATCCCTTCGCGATCGCAGAATATTAGATAATGCTCATTTTCTAATGATTTTTCTCCAGCTTGTGCCACAATTACCGTTTGCGCTAGTGTCAAATCATCATTTTGCGATCGCTCAGTATCACAGAGATTGATCACTTCTGCAAAATCTGTATCTAATAATATTTCTTGCCATTTATCAACAGAAATCAAAGGATAGTTAGCGCGAAAATCTTTATCAATAAATTTCCACCAACCTTCTGTCATCCCAAAAGTTAGATCAAACCATCTAACAGGTTGTACTCCTTCAACGATAATCAAAAGACCTTTAGAAGATATAAGCTTTTGCACATTAGCTAAAGTTTGTTGTAAATTTGCCGTCGCATGAAGAACATTGGCACCGATGATAATATCGTAATTTTCCTTTCTTTCTGGTGTTTTTGATATATCTAAAATCTCATACTTAACAAAATCATACTCGGCAAACTTATCCTGAGCTTTAGTTAAAAATAGAGGCGATAAATCTGTAAAAGTATATTCTACGTCATAAGAATTTAACTCAGGCAATAAATGAGCTGTTGTTCCTCCTGTCCCCGCACCTATTTCTAATATTCTAATTTTTTTATCTTGAGTTTGATTTTTTAAAAGTTTTTTAATCGTCTCAGCAACTAAGCTATTAGTTACTTTTGCTCCAGGAGAATGTTGATAAAGGCTAGTAGTCGTACTTAAATCTCCCCCAGGAAATAACAACTCTTTGGGATTGCTATTGCCATTCAATACTTTATCTAATTGGGAAGCACATCTGTGTAATAAATCCAACTCTGCTTGAGCTTGAGGATATTGCCTTGATAGTTCTTGCTGACGTTCGATGAGATTAATTTTCTCAGGACTTTTAATCACATGCCAAATGCTATTAGTCTCTTGTAAAATTTTTACTTCAACTAAGATCTCTAAGATTCTTTCCCATAAAGATTCCTGCTCTTCAACAATACTAAATTGTTCAATACTGGGACTTAATAATTGCTCTTCATTAAAATTGACTCCTATTTTTTCTAGGGCATCAATAATATAGTGAATACTTAAATCTTCTAGCTCTGATAATAATTCTAGATAGTTTCTAAAATCTACATTATTAGTTAATTGATCAAATTTAACTTCAACATGATTTTGAATATCTGATAAAGGAATAAAATTATTATTGGGGGAAGCTATAGGAGCATCACGCCATTCTATTTGATACAGCCAATCATCTAAATTTTTGTATGTATGAGCCAGCAAGCTAGTTTGACTCGCTTTGATATTTATCTCATCAATTATGGCAATAATTTCTCCATGCTCATTAATTATTTCAAAATTTAGGGTATAAATTCCAGAATTATAATTAACTAATTTTGCATAACTCCAAATTGTAGTTGAGGTTATTTTGTTAGCATTGAAAATAATATTTTTTATTTCAAAAGGCAAATAGATTTGGGTGTTGTCTTCATTCTCTATTGTTGCGCCACCTACTTGCAAGCAAGCATCTAATAATGCAGGATGGATGATGTATTTATTTGCTTCTTGAATTAACTCTTCTGGTAATTCTATTTTTCCTAATGCTTGATTATGAGAGATATATAGTTCCGCGATCGCTCGAAAGTTACTACCATAATGTAATTCTTTAGCTGCCAAGTCTTGGTAATATTTGTCTACCTCAATTTTTTGCGTAATCTCTTGCTGATACTGCTCTAAATTAGAGCCAGGATTATTGATTGAAGAGCTGGCTATTTTTCCTTTACTATGACAAATCCAATCTGAATTATTATTTAAGCTAAATATCTCAAAACTAGAAGCAGAATTATTCTCAATTGAATCTAAAACTAATTGAATTTCTGTAATAGAATCAGACAATAGCAAAGGCTGTTGAAAACTAATATTACTTAATTCTATACAATCAGCTATAAAAATTTCCTGAGCTGCACTTAATGACATTTCTAGATAACCAGCACTAGGAAAAATAATATGTTCTCCTACTTGATGTTCGGCTAGATAATGTGGTTTATCTTTAGTTATTTGATTTTGCCAAATCCTTGAATTAGATTTAGCTAATTTTATTTCATTCCCCAGTAGAGACGTTGCATGCAACGTCTCTACGATCATTTTCTTTTTGCCAGATAACCAATATTGCTGCCTTTGGAATGGATAGGTTGGTAAAACTAAAGTTGTCCTTGTTTCACCTTGATAAAAACCATACCAATCTAAATCAAGATTATTAGTATAAAGACTGGCCACACTAGACAATAGCGATCGCCAATCTGATTGCCCAGATCTTAAACTCGGTAACCACAAAGCATTATAGTCTTCCAGGCATAAACGCCCCATGCCCAATAAAATTGGTTTGGCTCCTATCTCCAAGAAAATATTACATTTTAACTTGGCTAAGGTTTTCATTCCCTCAGCAAAAATCACTGGCTGACAAATATGATTTATCCAATATTCAGGAGTGGCAATTTCATCATTAATTTTTTCTCCCGTAACATTAGAAACGAAAGGAATTTGCGGAAGTGAATATTTGATTTCTGTTGCTACTTCCGTAAATGCTGGCAGGATTGACTCCATTAAGCTTGAATGAAAAGCATGGGATACTTTGAGCTTTGTCGTTTTAATCTCGTTGCCATTAAATATTGCGATCGCATTTTCGATAGCTTTTGTTTCCCCAGAAATTACAGTATTGTCTGGCCCATTAATCGCGGCGATAGTAATTGTTCCCGAGATATTTTTAATAACATTATTTACTTCTTGTTCGTTTGCTTGAATTACATACATTTCTCCGTTGGGTGGTAATTCTTGCATCAATTTTCCGCGATAGGCAACCAGCTTGATGGCATCTTCTAGGCTAAATACGCCCGCGATCGCGGCAGCAGCAAATTCACCAATACTATGTCCCATCAACATATTGGGTTTGATACCCCAGGAGATACACATCTGAGCTAAGGCATATTCAATAGTGAAAATGGCAGGTTGGGTGTATTGGGTTTCATGTAGAGCGGAGGGGCGGAGGGGCGGAGAGGCGGAGAAAGCAGAGGGGGCAGAGGGAGCAGAGGGAGCAGAGGGTGCGGAGGAGGCAGAGTTTGTAGGGGCGTAAGGCTTACGCCCAAGGGAGGAGAAGATTATTTGTTTGAGGGGAATGTCTAGGTAATTTTCAAAGAGTTGAAAGCAGCGATCGCAATTTCCTCTAAATACTGGTTGGGTTTCGTACAATTCTCTACCCATATCAATATACTGTGATCCTTGTCCTGTAAACAGAAAGGCAATTTTCTTCTCATGATTATCTGGGCACAAGCCTTGTGCCCCTACAGTATAAATTCCTGATATGTCTTCTTTATTTTTAACGGCTGTTAATTGATTATTTAACTCTTCGATATCCTGCGCTAATATTGCCAAACGATAGTCAAAATGCGATCGCTTTACTGTAGCTGTGTAGCAAATATCCTTTAAAAGAGCAGAGGAGGAAAGAGCAGTTATGTATTCTCGGTATTGTGTTGCTAGAGCTTTTAGTGCCAGTTCATTTTTAGCTGATAAGGTTAGAAAGTATAACTCCTTCTCCTCATCTCCCTTTCTCCCTTGCTCCCCTGCACCCTTGCCCCCCTGCGCCCTTGCTTCTCCAACTTCTCCCACTACAATATGAGCATTCGTCCCGCTGAAACCAAAAGAGCTTATTCCCGCAAAGCGCGGTTGATCTAGTTCCCAATCTTTTCCTTGACTAACGACATCAACACCAACATGTTCCCAATCAATATAAGGATTCGGCTGATTGAAATGTAGATGAGGTGGAATTTGTTTATGTTGTAAACTAAGTACCACTTTAATCAGGCCAGCAATCCCCGCAGCAGCTTCTAAATGACCAATATTAGTTTTAACTGAGCCAACTAGTAGAGGGCTATTGTTTTTTCTTTTAAATACTTCGCCTAACGCAGTAATCTCTATAGGATCGCCCAAAGATGTTCCTGTCCCATGAGCTTCAATGTAACTTATATCTTTTGCTTCTATGCCACTATTTGCCAGAGCTTGAGTAATTACTCTTTGTTGCGAAACCCCATTGGGAACAGTTAAACCACTACTCCTACCATCTTGATTGACGGCTGATCCTTTGATTACTGCGAGAATGCGATCGCCATCTTTTTCTGCATCAGCTAATCGTTTTAAGATCACTATTCCGCAACCTTCTCCACGACTAAAACCATCGGCCGCAGCATCAAAGGTTTTACACCGTCCATCGGGAGCTAACATACGAGCTTGAGAAAAGTTAATCGTAAATTCAGGCGTAATTAAGCGATGAACTCCCCCTGCCACGGCAAGATTACACTCGCGATCGCGTAAGCTTTTACTAGCCAAATGCACTGCTACCAAAGAAGAAGAACAAGCCGTATCCACTGCCATACTAGGAGCGGTAAAACCTAATAAATAAGATATTCTTCCTGCGGCGGTACTGTGGGAATTTCCTGTAGCTAAATAGGCATCGATTTCGGTGGCCTCTCTTTCAAGTAATAGTTGAGAATAATCGTTGCTACTAATGCCCACGAATACACCCGTGTTTTTGCTTGCCTCAGTTTGAGGTACTACGCCAGCTCTTTCTAATGCTTGCCAAGTTACTTCTAAAAGTAATCTTTGTTGAGGATCAAGACTACTTGCTTCACGGGGAGAAATACCAAAAAAGTCTGCATCAAATTCTTTTAATCCCTCGACAAAACCACCGTAGCGAGTGTGCATCTTGCCAGGAGTTACAGGATTGGCATCATAATAATCTTCAATATTCCAGCGATCGCGCGGTACTTCGGAAATAGTATCTACCCCGTTAATCAGTAATTCCCAAAAGGCTTCTGGACTATTCGCTCCACCGGGAAAACGACAACCCATGCCGATAATGGCGATCGGTTCTTGATCTTTATCTTGCTGTTGTTTGACTTGTGCTCTTAAATCTTTAATTTCTGCTAATGCCTTCTGCATTAGGACTTTGTAATCTGGTTTTCCCATTATTTTTCATCCTCCATGATTGCTAATTCTGCTGCTAGTAAATCGGCAATATCTTCTTCTGTATCGTTATCCTGAGAAGTATCGATTTCTGGAAACATTTTTTCTAAGATGTAATCTGCCAGAGCTTCTAGATTGGGATAATCAAAAGCTACGGTAGAAGGCAAAGTAAAGCCAATATTATCCTGTAAACGAGTCTTAAATTCGATCGCGGTTAGAGAATCCATGCCTAAATCGAAAAATCCAGTTTTAGGATCTAATTCTGAAGCTTGGAAACCTAAAACTTTGGCTAATTCGGAACGGAGAGAATTTAGCAAAAGCGATCGCCTTTCTATGGTTGTCACTTTTTCTAATTCGTCTTGTAGATTAATTTTAGCTATTTTCTGTTGCGGAATCGATTGTTTAAATTCATCAAAGAAAGAGGAAAATTTACCCTGTCTTAGGAATTTGTCCCAATTGATATTTACAACCCCTAGTTGAGCAGGGGCGCAGGGGCGCAGCCCTAAAGGATTAGCTAACGCGTCGGGCGCGGGGAGAGAACTGAGGAATAACTTTTCTAATATTTCTATTCCTTGTTTTGGCGCGATCGCGTTTACCCCAATCTGACTCATCCGCCTATCTGCTTGTTTCTCTGCGGCTGCTCCAATATCCGACCAAGTTCCCCAATTGATACTCATTGCTGGCAACCCCAGAGAATGACGATAATGAGCCAAACTATCAAGAAATGTATTCGCCGCGATATGATTAGCCTGTCCTGGAGAACCTAACAAAGAAACTGCCGAAGAAAAAAGGATAAAGAAATCTAATTCAGCATTTTTAGTCAAATTATGTAAATTCCAAGCACCTGTAACTTTTGGTTCTAAAACCCGTTCCATTTGTTCCCAAGTCATATTTTGGATCAGGCTGTCGTCGAGAACCCCTGCCGCATGAATCACACCCCGTAGAGACGTTGCATGCAACGTCTCTACAATATTTTGCAGTGCACCTAGATCAGTAATATCAACCTGGGTCACATCAACATTAATTCCTTGTTGCTCTAATTTATTGATTTCTTGTTGCGCATATTCATTCGGCTCTCTTCTGCCTAATAACAGCAAATTTCTGGCACCTTTTTCAGCTAACCAATTAGCAGTTAAAATACCTAAACCGCCTAATCCCCCAGCAATTAAGTAAGTACCATTAGCATCTAAAGTTAACTCAGGAGTGATGACAACTTTGCCGATATGTTTGGCTTGTTGCAGATAACGAAAAGCGCCCACAGCTTGGGGTAAAGCAAATACAGTTTTTGGTAATGGTTTCAATTCCCGATTACTAAATTTATCCATCAATTCGGATAACATTGATTGGATTAAATCAGGTTGGGTTTTACACAATTCAACCATGTCAATGATGTGATATTTTGCATCGGGTAATTGCTGTTTAACCTGCGATCGCGTCCAAATATCTAATTTGCCAATTTCCAAAAAACAACCATCATCTTTTAATACGGAAAAACTAGTAGGAATAAACTCCCCAGAAAGCGAATTAAGAATAATATCTACACCTTCACCATTGGTAATCTGGTTAATCTCTGAGGCAAAATCTAAATTACGGGAGTTCATAATATGTTTAACGCCCAAGGATTTTAGATAATCCCATTTACCTTGACTTGCAGTAGCAAATATTTCTGCACCAGCTAATTGAGCTAATTGAATAGCAGCTTGTCCGACTCCCCCGGCAGCACTATGAATTAAGACTCTTTGACCTGGGGCAATTTTACCCAGATGAGCGAGCGTGTAGTAGGCAGTGAGAAAAGTAATGGGAATCGTGGCCGCATCTGCGTAGCTTAAGTATTCAGGGAATGTAGCAACTAGCGATCGCTCTATGGTGACGTACTGACTAAAACTATTGGGCGCGATCGCGATTACCTTATCTCCTACTTTAAGATCTGTAATCTCATTGCCAACTGCGACAACCTCTCCCGCACATTCACAGCCTAAAGTTTTATCTTCCCCAGGATATAAGCCCAAGGCAATTAAAACATCACGGAAATTTAAACCTGTCGCGCTTACTTTTATCTCTATTTG
Source organism: Cyanobacteria bacterium P01_F01_bin.143 (assembly GCA_039190385.1). Classification (GTDB taxonomy): domain Bacteria; phylum Cyanobacteriota; class Cyanobacteriia; order Cyanobacteriales; family Xenococcaceae; genus Xenococcus. Next base: position 12,759 of record JBCCYD010000031.1, read on the forward strand.
ATGATTATCCGGCTGTTGCCTCGTTTTTGATTTTAGATACAAATTATCTAATGAACCAGAGTTATCAATCGTTAAGTAACTAGGTTGATTATTACTATTTAACAATTGAGGTGACTGATATCTAGTTAGTCTCGGTAAATAGCGATTATTGCGTCGTAAGACTATCTCTGTTTCAGTTGAGTTACGAGAAATTTCAGCTACTAAATCATTTAATTGACTTTCTGTAGTTAATTCTGGATCTAAATCAATTCTGGTGCAATTGAATTCGGGATGTTCTAGCGCGATCGCTTTTCCGATGCCCCATACTGTAGATTGAATTATTCCTGTTAATTTTTTATTGTCTTGATTATTGATGGCACCTTGGGTAACTAATACCAAACTTTCCAGACTGATATTTTTATCAACTAAAGTTTGAGTTAATTTTAAGATCGGATTTGTTACTTTTTTAGATAGGCTATTGATATTTTCTAAATCAAGTTTATCTGAATCACAAAAATAAACTATTTTCGTTATATTCGAGTGATTTTCCTGTAAAACAGTAAATAGTTGTTTTATATCTTGAGATAATTGAAAATCTACTCTAAATTCTGTATCACTTAATTGCTCATATTCATCACTATAATAAACGAAACTGTAATCTTGTTCTTGTTCATTGAATCTTGTAGTTAATGCTTGACTAATTTCTAATTGAGAACAAAATACCAACCAAACATTATCAAATGTTTTCTTTTGTTCACTGGTGGAGACGTTACATGTAACGTCTCTACCCATGTCGCCTTTTTGTGCGGCAATTACTGCTTGACTATCTGAATAATCATTAATAGTAATTGCTTGATCAAATCCTTGTTCTTGCAGTAAGTCTTCCCATTGCTGAGCAGAAATTAATGGATGATTCTGACGCAGACTATGATCTTCAAATCTCCACCAACCAGTCGTTAACCCAAAAATCAAATCTACCCAATATAAAGATTTCGTACCTTCTCCCAATAAAAATATTCCTTGGGATACTAATAATTGTTTGATATTCGCTACAGTCTGAGCTAAATTTTCCGTGGCGTGAATAACATTGACGGCAATAATCAAATCATATTTTTGACTCTGCGAATCTTGTTCTTTTTCAATATCTATAATTTGATAGTCAACAAAATCATAATCAGCAAATTTTTCTTGAGCTTTGGTTAGAAATAAAGCAGAAAGGTCACTAAAAGTATATTCAACATTTTTGTCTTGTAAATCAGGTAAGAGATAAGCTGTTGTGCTTCCAGTACCCGCTCCTATTTCTAAGATTTTTAATTTTCGATTATTAGGTTTATTTTTGATTGCTTCAAGAATAGTATTTTTAGCTAAATTATTAAAATAATTTCCTGGAATTGAGTTTTGATAAAGATTAGTTAGTAATGTTAAATCTCCTTGAGGAAATAAGACATTTAAAGGGTCGAGTTTTCCTTGGAAAATCCCAGCCAGTTGCGAAGCAGATTTCGTCAATAAATCTAGCTCAGCTTGAATTTCTGGATATTGCTGTAATTTATTTAACTTGATTTCCAGATTAACTTTGCCTACTGGATGAACAACATTCCAAACATCCTCAGACTTAGTTAAGATATTTTCTGCTGTCAATATTTCTAGTAACCGAGTAAATAATTTTTGCTGTGTCGGGATTATTTTATATTTATCTATTAATTCTTCAGTAGTGAACGAATCGCCTAAGCTTAATTGTAATCCTAAATCAGCAAAAGCTTGAAAAATATAAGCAAGTGCTAAATTCTCTAATTCAGATACTAATGTCTTATATTTAGCAAAATCAGATTGTTCTTGATTATCTACTATTAATTGTTGTTTAATCAGCTCTGGCTGAGTTAAAAAGCTAGCATTTATATCAATTAATTCTTCCTGGTGCCATTTTATTTCATATAGCCAATCATCATAGTTTATCCTTCTATTATTCGTGATTAACTGTGAATTAGCTTTTTGTAGTAATAACTTATCAACTTTAGCAATGACTTGACCATCACTATCTAGTAAATAGATATTAGCGGAGTAATTATTCTGATCTAAATTTAATTCAACATATCCCCAATAATCAGCAGCATAGTCTAGAATCTTTTGATAAAAAGATAATTTTTCCAGTCCAACAGGTAAATAAATATCTGTCGTATTATCTGGGAAAGCTGCTCCAATAGATTGTAGGCAAGCATCTAAAATTACAGGATGTAGTTGATAATTATCATTAACGGGTAACAGTTCTAATGGTAATTTAATTTTAGCTAAAGCAGTGTTGTTGTCATGCCATAATTGTTCGATTGCTTGAAAATAAGCTCCGTAGTTCAAACCCTGTTGATCTAGATTTTGATAATAAACAGATGTATCTAGTTCTTGATCGCATCGTTTCTGCAACGTTTCTAATGATTCTGTTTCTAGTTCAACTAAACTTTCTCTAGTGTTAATACTTCCTACTGCGTGAGTAATCCATTCCTGATTATTCGTAAAGCTGACTATCTCGAAATTATTGTGATTTTCTTCTGGAGTAATAATGACTTGAACTAAGGTATCAGCATCATTAAATATCAAAGGTTGTTGAATAGTAATATCAGTTAATGTTAAATCAGAAGAATTATAAACCTCATTCCCAGCAGCCAAAATCATTTCTATATAGCCTGCCGCTGGCATAATAGTAGTTTCAAATACTTGATGATCTTTCAAGAAGTGAGTCTGGTTTAAGTTGATTATATTCTCGAAAATAATATTTTTAGTACGAGCAATATTGAGCTTTTTACCTAGTAAGTCATTTATTTTTAAGCCATCTAATAAATTAAAATCAATAGGCTTCGCTTCTAACCAATAACTCTTTCTCTGAAAAGGATAAGTTGGCAAAGCAACACGTTGATAACTACCATTACTGTAAAAACTATCCCAATCAATTTCAACACCATGACTATACAAACAAGCTAAACCTGATAGCATAGTTTGCCAATCACTCTCTTGCTCTTTTAAACTTGAAACCCACAAATAATCCTGTCTGATGGGCGCAAGGCTCTCTTGGTGGACGTTTACGGACTTGCCCAGCTCCGTGTTCTGGGTTAAACCGCACCGAGGCCCTTGCGTCTTACGCCGCCCTAAAGGATACCGCTGCGCACGCCCCGAAGGTAGTCCTTTAGGATAACGCGGGCTTCCACCGCTTGCGCCCATACAATCATCTTTGCTCGTCCGATCTTCTGCTTCTAGAAATAACCGTGCCATTCCTAATAAAATAGGCTTACTGCCACATTCTAAAAATACTTTGTATCCTTGATTGTCTAAAACTTGAATACTATTAGAAAATAAGACAGGATTAATAATTTGGTCACACCAATATTCAGCGGTAGCAATCCTAGAATAAATAATATCTCCTGTGACATTAGAAACAATATCTAACTGGGGCAAATTATATTCAATCTCTTTGGCTACTGCATAAAAATCTTCCAACATTGATTGCATCAAAGGAGAATGAAAAGCATGGGAAACATTGAGCTTTTTATGCTTAATATTCTCTTTTTCTAACTCTTCAATAATTAACGCGATCGCATTAGCTTCTCCTGAAATAACATGGCTTTTGTCCCCATTAATAGCCGCAATTACAACTTGATCTTCATAGGCTTCAATTAATCTATTGATTAATTCAATATCACCTAAAATTGATACCATCGAGCCATTTTGTGGCAATTGCTGCATTAATTTACCTCTAGCAGCAACTAACTTTAAAGCATCTTCTAAACTAAATACTCCTGCGATCGCGGCTGCGACATATTCCCCGATACTATGCCCAAGAACTGCATTAGGCTTAATTCCCCAGTGCATCCAGAGTTGTGCTAGAGCATATTCAATGGTGAATAGTGCAGGTTGGGTGTATATCGTTTCATTAAGGGGTTGGGGGTTGGGGGTTGGGGAATTGGGGGGGAAGATTATTTGTTTGAGGGGGATATCTAAATATTGTTCTAGGATTTGGAAACAGCGATCGCAAGCTTCTTGAAATACTGGCTCAGTTTCATATAATTCCTGTCCCATGCCCACATACTGCGAGCCTTGTCCTGTAAAAAGAAAAGCAATCTTATTGTTGATTGTGGATATTTCTCTAAATGATGATATTACTTCGTCATCACTGAGTTTTTGTTGTAATTCCTGAATTGATTGAGCGGTAGTTGCCCAACGATATTTATAATGCGATCGCCCCATGCTGGAGGTGTAGCAGATGTCTTTTAGGGTTGTAGGGGCGCGACGCGAAGCTAGTCCTTTAGGGCAAGGCTTGCGCCCAAGGATGGTTAAGTATTCTTGGTATTTTCCTACTAAAGCTTTTAGCGCTGATTCATTCTTCGCCGATAAAGTTAAAACATGACAAGAACGTTTACTCTCAATAATTAACTGGTTACTGTTTACTGTTAACTGTTCACTGACAATAACGTGAGCATTAGTCCCACTCATCCCAAAGGAACTAATCCCAGCAATACGCTGATCTTGATTCCACTCTGTAAATTGATCGCAAACTTCTATCTGTAATTTATCCCAAGGTATATAGGGGTTAGGTTCGTTGAAATTAAGATTTTGAGGAATAGCCTTATTTTTAATCGCTAAAATAACCTTGATTAAACCCGCTATTCCCGCTGTAGATTCTAAATGTCCAAGGTTGGTTTTAACAGAGCCAATTTTAAGCTTATTTTCTCTAGTCCTTCCAAATACTTTTCCTAATGCTAGTACTTCTATCGGATCGCCTAAAGAGGTTCCTGTTCCGTGAGCTTCGATATAACTAACTTCTTCTGGTTTTAATTTAGCGTTAGCTAGAGCTTGACGAATTACTAGTTCTTGTGCTTGACCATTGGGTGCAGTTAAACCATTGCTTTGTCCGTCATGATTGATTGCTGAGCCTTTGATGAGCGCCAGAATATTATCCTTATCTGCGATCGCATCACTTAATCTTTTAAGTATAACTACACCGCAGCCTTCACCTCTGGCATAGCCATCTGCCTTGGCATCAAAGGTTTTACAATGTCCATCGGGAGCTAGTGCCTTGAGACGGCAAAACCCCATGGTAACCTCAGGAGCCAGCATTAAATTTACGCCACCCGCGATCGCCAAATTGGTTTCTTGGTTCCGTAAACTCTGGCAAGCTAAATGAACAGCTACCAAAGACGATGAACAGGTAGTATCCAACTGTAAGGTTGCTCCCTGTAAACCCAAGACATAAGCAATTCTGCCAGCGCTAATACTACTAGCGTTTCCCAAACTATTAAAAGCATCAATGCGGGTGGAATCTCCTGAGTTGACACTACGACGGGAATAATCATCGAAGCATTGTCCAATAAAGACCCCTGTTTTACTTCCTTTGAGTCTTTCAGCAGAAAGAGCAGCATTTTCTAACGCTGTGTAACAAACCTCTAATAAAATTCTTTGTTGCGGGTCCATGCTAATCGCTTCTCTGGGAGAAATCCCGAAAAACTGTGGCTCAAACTTATCTATATCTTGGATAAAGCCACCATAGCGAGTATATATTTTTCCTACCATATCAGGATCGCGATCGTAATACTGATCTATATCCCAACGTGATGCCGGCACTTCCACAATGCCATCAACCCCTTGGCTCAACATTTCCCAATAGGCATCAGGGCTATCCGCACCACCAGGAAACCGACAGTCCATGCCAATAACCGCGATCGCCTCATTTTTCTCTTGCTCCAGACGGTCTAATTGAGACCTCATTTTCCTCATCTCGACCAGAGCTTCCTTGAGGAGTTGTTGATAATCCAGATTGCCACTCATCAATTATTTCTCTCCTTTGCCAAAGCAATTTCTTCTAAAAGCGATCGCACCAACTCATCCTCAGATAAATTTTCCACATCCTGCTCCCTCGTCTCCCCTGTCTCCCTTGTCTCCCTCAGCTCCCCTGCTCCCTTGCTCTCCTGCTCCCCTGCTCCCTCTCGCTCTGCCAAATATCTAGCCAAAGCTTCAATATTAGGAAAATTCCAAGCTACAGTCGGTTCAATCTCGAAATTATCAGGTAACCAATCTTCCAAATCCTGGGCCAGTTCTACTGCCATAACTGAGTCTATGCCGTAGTCAGCAAATGCTTTAGTAATTTCTATTTGAGTTATCGAAATCTGTAATTTTCTACTCAGCCATTGGGACAACCAATCTTGAATTGATTTTTTATCAACAGAGCCTTCTCCAATCAATAACTCCCTTGTGTCCCTCTGCCCCTTGCCTCCCTTGTCTCCCTCTGCTCCCCTGCTCCCCTGCTCCCTCGTTTCTGCTAAATATTTTTCTTTGCAAAGATAGCGTTGAATCTTCCCACTAGAGGTTTTAGAAATACTGCCAGTTTTTAATAATTGAATTTCATAAATACCTAAGCCGAATTCTTGAGAAATAGCTGAGCGGATGGCCTCCTCTATTTCTTCTTGTAGTTTTTGTTGTGAATTAGTTTGTAAGCCTGATTTGCTGAAGATCCCTAACTTTTTAACAAAACTCCTTTTAACCTCTTGAACAATCACTAATTGTTCATTATTTGCTACTTCTACCGTAAAAGCTGCTCCAGAATTTGCTTGTAAGGCGGGATGAGATCGCTCGACAACCCGTTCTAAATCATGGGGATAATAGTTTTGCCCTCGAATAATAATTACATCTTTAATTCTTCCTGTAATAAATAGCTGATCATCTTCAATAAATCCGAGATCTCCTGTTCTTAGATAATGCTCAGTCTCACCGATGATTTGCGCTTGAAATATTTCTGTGGTTAGTTGTTTTTTCTTCCAATAACCAAGAGCTGTACTATCATTGCTTTTAATCCAAATTTCCCCTATTTCCTTCTCTGGGCATAATTCTCCATTTTCAGGGTTAACAATGATAATTTCTTGGTTGTGATTAACTTTGCCACAGCTTACCACCTCGCTATCATTATGTTTACTAATTACTGACGATGAACCTTTGACTCCGCCAAGAACCATTAACGTTGTTTCAGCCATACCATAACAAGGATAGAAAGCAGATTTTTTAAATCCAAATTCGGCAAAAGTTGCGGCAAATTTATCTAGAGTCTCAGCTCGAATAGGTTCGGCACCAATAAAAGCTAAATCCCAAGAACTAAGATCTATTTTTGGCTTTGATGTCGAATTAACTTTTTCGATACATAAATCATAGGCAAAGTTAGGAGCACCACTAGTATTAGCTTGAGAGTTACTGATGATTTCTAACCATAGCAAGGGCTGCCGTAAAAAATCCACAGGAGATAGCAAAGTAACGGGAAATCCACCATAAAGTGGTTGTAAGATACCGCCAATTAAGCCCATATCATGGTAACTGGGAAGCCAACTTACCCCCTGACTTATTGAACTATGCCCAAAACTTCGATAAATTAATTCCGAGTTATGAATGATGTTTTTATGAGTTATCTTTACGCCTTTGGGATTACCTGTTGAGCCAGAGGTATATTGTAAAAATGCTATTTTTTTGGGAGCTATTTCAAAATCACTTTCTTGGTTATTTTTATTATTTATCTGATCAGTAAATACATATTTTAAAGAACTTGCTTGATCGGATAAATGAGTTGTAATTTTGTCTCCCAAATGACTGAGAGTTAAAACTCCTTGGGCATCTGAGTCTGTAATAATATTACGTAAACGGGATAGTTTTGGATTGCGTTTTGGTGGATAGACAGGAACCGCGATCGCGCCTGCGGATAAACAACCAAGAAAAGCTGCAATAAATTCTAACCCAGCAGGATAAACCAGTAGCACTCTTTCCGCTTGCAGATTTTGTACAAGTAGTTCTGCCGCGATCGCCTGGACTTGTTGCGCCAATTCTTGATAGGTCAGTTTGACAAAAGGCTTGTCTCTACCTTGATAAAATTCATAGGCGATCGCATTACCCTGAGCCATAGCTCGATAATTTAAAATATCTATTATGGTTTCCCCAATATTAATTGGGGCGATCGCAGATTTAAGTCTACTGGTCACAATCTGTGTACTCTAATAATTTAAAGAATGATAATTAAATAGATTAAATTGACAATCAATAAGATGTCATACATCTAAAAATACACAAGTATTACTGTAAAATCTAGGTTGTCGAAAATTTTGTTTTCTGCTGCTGTCTTTAGTTAAGCTCTCTTTAAGAATTTATTATCTTATAGTATCAGTAAAATCCCTAAAACTACTGATAGTTATGCTTTTTTAATAAATCAACCGTTGACTTATATTGTTTGATATTATTATGTAGCTTTTTCATTTTGTATGATGTATGGGGCTCGTTTAATTTTTAAATAAAAACTTATTTTATCAGCCTATAACTATCTTGGTGCAGATTATGCACTATTCGGTAACAACTGTTCAGAATCAATATTATTTACTATTAAATTAAATGAGATTATTTTCTCCTATTACCTATATTATTCCTGCCCATGTCATTACAACAACTGTCCTAGGAGTTTGTCAACCAGTACTCGCTCAACAACTAACTTCGATAGTTAACCTACAAGTTAGAGAAACGGAAAATGGCATTGAGCTTATCGTCGAAACAGCCGACGGCTCACAACCAGAATATGTTGAAACTCCTGGCGGGAATATTTTATATGTCGATTTAGTTGATGCTGAATTAAATTTGGCTTCAGGGAAAGATTTTCAAATTGATAATCCCACAGAAGAAATTAGTTCGATAACTGTATCAGAATCAGAAGAATTTCCTGGCAGCGTATCTATAGTTATTCAAGGGACACAAAGCCTACCCCAAGTCCAACTGATAGCTAATCCTCAAGGTGGGATATTTAGCATTACGACTTCTCCAGCAACAGCCCAAACTACGCCTATTCCTCCGATAGATGATACTTCCTCCGAGCAAGAAATTGAAATTTTAGTGCGAGGAGAAAGCGAAGATGATGATTATGCAGCTCGGGAAACTAGTATTGGTCGAGGAAGCCCCCAATCGGTCTTAGAAACTCCTCGATCTGTCCAAACCATCACCGATGAAGTAATTAAGGATCAAAAGATTAACAATATTAGTGAAATTACTCGTGTTGTCAGCGGTATCAATCCAGGAACAGTAGCAGTTCAAGATCCAGGTTCAGCTTTTGTAATCCGTGGTTTTAGCGCCGTTTCAGGAAGAGAAAATCTCCTGCGTAATGGTTTAAGGGACGATACTATAAGATTGGTCTCTGGCATAGCTAATATTGAGCGTGTAGAAGTTTTAAAAGGCCCGGCATCGGTTCTTTTTGGACAGGGCATCGTGGGGGGCTCAATTAATTTAGTCACGAAAAAACCTTTGGATGAACCCTTTTATAACATTAATCTTACAGCAGGTAACTTTAGTACTTATCAGGGCAATATAGATTTTACAGCTCCTATCGATCCAAATGGAGATTTGGCTTATCGTCTCAATATTGCCTATGAAAATGAGGAGAGTTTCAAGAACTTTCAAGAGGAAGATTTTATCTTTACCGATCTCGTGGCGACTTTAGTCAAATCAGAACAGACGGAATTAAATGTTGGCATAGAGTATCAGAAGTCAAAATTTGAAGCAGCCGCACCACAATTACCAGCCTCGGGAACAGTCGTTGACAATCCTTTCGGCGAAGTCGATATCGAAGACAACTTCGGAGAGCCATCCCTAGCCGAATCGGAGCAAACAGTGGTTCGATTAAGTTCAGATTTAGAGCATAAATTTAACGATAATTGGAAATTACAAAATCAGTTCTTAGCCTCTTTTCAGGAAATACCAGAGGGCATTGGTTTTGTCGGTGTGGGATTAGGCTCTGATAACCGTTCTTTTAGAAGAATCTTGAATGAAAATTTTTCTAGTAATGATGTTTATACTATCAATACTAATGTTGTTGGAGAATTTAATACGGGAACGATTGAGCATCAGCTATTAGTGGGATTAGAGTTTGCTAATCAAGAACAGACAGATCAGATTAATTTTCGACTTTTAGACGATATTGATATTTTCGATCCAGTTTATAGTCCCGATAGTGTTTCTTCTATTTCTATTCCATTTACCAATCAAGTAACAAGTTTTCAAGAAGTTGGGATTTATCTTCAAGATCAAATTACGCTGGTTGATGGTCTGATTTTGGCTTTGGGAGGACGATACAACATTGCCGATAGTGAGTTTGAAGATGCAGTTGATCCCGATCTCAACAGCGATCGCGTTGACACTTCTTTTACTCCTAGCGCAGGAATAATTTATCAACCTACAGACAATATTTCTTTTTATGCTAGCTACGCCGAATCTTTTTTGCCTAATGTTGGTAGAAGTCGAGAAACCGATCTCGAACTTGGTCAGACAATTTTAGGAGACGAGTTTGATCCTGAAGAGGGCAGACAGTTTGAGATTGGGGTAAAAGCTGAATTATTTGACGACAATATCCTAGCGACTTTAGCTTTATTTGATCTAAAAAGAACTAATGTGTTAAATCCACAAACTCTCTCTAGTAGTCAAGTTGGCGAACAAAAAAGTCGAGGCATTGAATTAGATATTGCAGGAGAAATCTTACCAGGATGGAAAATCATTTCCTCCTATGCTTATACTGATACCGAAATTGTCGATGATGAAGTGATTCCCGATGGCAACAGATTGCAAAATGTCCCCGAACATGCTTTTAGTATTTGGACTACCTACGATATTCAGCAGGGTAGTTTAGAGGGTTTGGGATTTGGTTTAGGATTTTTCTTTGAAGGGGAAAAACAAGGAGATCTGGAAAATAGTTTCTCTTTACCAAGTTATTTCCGTACTGATGCCGCCTTATTTTATGAGAGAGATCAATTCAAAGCCCAACTGAATGTTAAAAATCTCTTTGACATCAGATATTTTGAAAGTGCCCGAGACGAGTTTAGAGTCAATGCTGGTGCTCCTTTTACAATTTCAGGTACGGTATCTTTAGAATTCTAATTTAATTAAGGGCGGGCGCAAGCCTTGCTTAATAAAGCGCAAGCCTTTAATCAAGGGCGCAAGCCTTTAATCAAGGGCGCAAGACTTTAATAAAGGGCGCAAGCCTTGCGCCCCTACATATCTGCCCTCTGCTCCTCCGCTCCTCTACCCCTCTTGCCTTTATTTAATACAAAATGCGAAAATTTATAATCCTCTGGCTTGGTCAATTAGTTTCTACTATCGGAAGCTTTATGACTATTTTTGCCGTAACTATTTGGGTTTGGGAGCAAACTGATTCAGCTACAGCTTTAAGTTTGATTGCCTTTTCTGCCCAATTTCCTCGGATTTTCATCACCTTTTTAGCTGGTATCATAATTGACCGCTTTAGTCGTAAAAGATTAATGATTTTAGGTGATACTAGTGCTATTTTAGCCACGATGGCAGTAGGAATTTTATACACCGCAGGTAATTTACAAATATGGCATTTGTGCCTCATCGTGGCCTTACAGGGAAGCTTTGGGCAAATTCAACAACTTGCCTATTCGGCATCTATTTCTTCTATTGTTCCGGAAAAAGACCTAACTCGTGCCGGAAGTATGATTGCTGGTTTGGGTTATGGTTCCGCGATCGTAGCTCCTGCTTTAGCCGGTATTCTTTATCCCATAATAGATTTGGGAGGCATTGTTCTAATTGATGTTATTACCTTTAGCGCTGCAATATTGACATTACTCGCTACCAACATTCCTTCCCCGGTAAATAGGGCAAAAGCGAATCAAGAAACCATGAGCATTAAACAACAGCTTACCTTTGGTTTTCGCTATATATGGAACCATCCCCATCTTTTAGCTATGGCGATCGCGTTTACCATGTTTGCTATTCCCAACGATATCAATAGAGCATTGTATAATCCCATGATTCTCGCTCGTACTGGAGGAGATGCCGAGATTTTGGGCATCGTGACTACTGTTGCGGGAATAGGTGGGGTTCTCGGAGCTTTAATAATTAGTGTTTGGGGCGGATTTAAAAATCGAGTAAAAGGAATGCTCAATGGTTTTATCGGTGCTGGAGTCGGTAAAGCGATTCTGGGACTGGGAACAGGCTTATCATTTTGGATTCCAGCGCAATTTTTTGCCACGATGAATACCCCTTTATATCTTAGTTCTAGTAATGCCATTTGGTATTCTAAAGTGCCACCAGAACTCCAGGGACGTGTTCTCTCTGCTGATCACCTAATTGGCTTGATTGTTTCCGCGACTTCAACCTTAATTGCTGGCCCTCTTGCCGATTATGTTTTCGAGCCAGCTATGCAATCAGAGGGTATATTAGCTCCCGTCTTCAGTCCGATTTTTGGTACTGGTTCCGGTGCAGGAATGGCACTACTATATGTACTTACCGCAGTCTGGATGGCGATCGTTGGAGTAGTAGGTTATTTTAGACCTAGATTACAAGCAGTAGACTTAAACCCAAAAGAAAATTTAAAATAAACGAATAAGGTAGAGGAAAATACCTCAATAATTCTCTTTGTATAATTATTGACAATAATTATGATTAAATGTATCTTGTCTTCCTAGGTAGTACAAACTACTGAAGTTCTTACTTTTACCTATTGTAAAACCAGTCATAAAATAGTTTTGTTTATTGTTAA
>JBCCYD010000032.1:0-25183 GCA_039190385.1 Cyanobacteria bacterium P01_F01_bin.143
AAAAACTGTATCCGTAAACAGGATTTAATCTTGTCCGTGTGTCTACTGAATCTTTATAAAAAAATTACTCAAATTCTAATCTTTATATAAATTGTCTGATCTTTTTTTAGGTGACTAAATATACAATTAATCTCGAATTAATTATTAATAATCTTTATTCGAGTGAAATATTTATCTTTGTTATCATTACTCACAACCAGCGCGATCGCCTTGGGAACTAATCCCTCTTATAGCGAAGCTCTTGGTTCATCAGAAAAGACTTTTTTTTGTCAAGCCGATGCAACGACAACCACTACTTTAGCCAAAACAATTCATGGTGAGAATGTCACTATTTTCAATTGGGATAGTGAGGCTTTTCCGACTAATACTAATCTTCAAGAACTTTGCGAAAATGTATCGGAAAAATTAGACAATTATTTAACTTCGGAGAATAACTTATCCCTTGGTAATTTATCAACAACCCAAATGGATAATATTCCCGCGATTTGTCTAAGTGATGCAGAAAATAGTTGTGATTTAGTTTTATTCACTCTTGAGCCTAAAACAGAAGCGATCGCTGCTGCCAATCTTGTTTTAGATTCAATTCTCAATCCTCAATTAAAGCAACAGAAAGTTACGCCCAATAAGCGTTGTATTCAACCAAAAACTTATAGCATAAGCCTTTGGACATTGTTAGGTCTAAATTTTACCCAGACTCAAACACCATAATGTTTCCTCATTAACAATTCTCAGAAATATGAGGCGTACGAACATTATTATCTGTTGGATAGTTGGTTAGAATAATTTCTCCATCGACTGTTTTGATTACACCTCTGGCCGGAAAAATATCACCAACACTTGTCTTAATAGGTCTAATTTCGTAATTTTGGACTTGTTGATCAGACAGAGAAATTGGTTCATTGACCAAGATATTATCAGGATTTAAAGTTTCGATAGGTTGGGGAGGAACACCACCTTTTCCTTGGATGATAAAACGACTAGTCTCGACTTCTCTACCTCCAGCACAAGCATTCGTCCCCAAAGTTTGAGATTCAATCAAATTATTTGGTATTTCAGTATTGGTTTGAAGAGTATTAATATCTGGTGTAAAAATAGAAATACTACCATCCAAGCCAAACTCAGAACTAGCATTTATATCATTAGTATTATCATTTAAAGGCCGTTCTGCAATCCCCAAAAGAGCTTCAGCCGTAATATTAATATTTCCCCCTTGTCCTTGTTCAGCACTAGCTGCGATATCATTATTCTGCGGAAAAACCACGATAAAATCGGCAATTATCTGAACATTCCCGCCATTTGCTTGTCCAGTAGCTCTTGCGGAGATTAAACTATCGTCTCTTAAAATTAAATTCTCATCAATAATATTTAATAAGATATTAGGATTAGTTGAACTTGAAGCAGAAATTGCAGGATTGGGATCGATAAAATTAGTTTCAGCAAGAATTTGACTGCGATCGCCAATTTCTAAAGAATTAGCATTAATAATTATTATCCCTACATTACCTTCCCCTTCACTACTAACTGTCAGAGTTCCACCATTTGTAATTGTTAAATTGTTAGTAGTAATTGTTATAGTTCCACCATCACCTTCCGCTTCTCGTCCGTCAAAAATCTCAACTCCACTTCTTATTTGCCCATCGCTAATATTAATATTTTCAGCATTAATAATGACATCTCCGGCATTTCCTGTGCCATCAGTAGAAGTAAATAATTGTCCTTGATTGGTCAAAGAAAAATTTGGAGTTTCAAGATTGATAAGACCACCGTTGCCAATACCATCGGCATTAACTGTACTAAAAATTGAACTCTCGGCGGTAGGAAGTTGGGGATTAGAACTTATTCCATCAATAGTAATATTTTCTCGGGCGTTAATAACTATGTTACCCAAATTACCCCTGCCTCTAAAAGTATTTTCGCTAATTACTCCCCCATCAGTTAGACGTAAAGAACCTGTATTCACTTCAATATTGCCTGCATTACCCTCGCCAGTAAAAATTGTATTAAATATAGAACTTCCCGCATTTGTCACATTAACATGTTCGTCGGCATTAAGAATAATATTATCTAAGTTTCCCCTGCCAAAATTAACATTCGTTATTCTTGCCCCATTAGTAATATCTAATGTTTTAGTATTTATCTCCACTTTTCCTGCTTGACCTTCTCCGTTAATAGCAAACTCAAATTGTCCTAAGAAAATCAATTCACTTGATGTATTTAATTCTTCTCTTTCTAAGAGAAATCCAATTCTATTGGCTATATTAGTAAAAGAGTTTACTCCCCCTCTTGGAGTATTTTCTCCCCGAAATCCATCCACAATAACAGAATCAATTCCATTGATTACAATATCTCCAGCCCTAGCATCAGGCGAACCTTCAAAAGCTCTAATTCCAGCAAAGATAGTACTACCATCTTTAATTTCTATATTCTGACCCGTAATAATAATATCTCCGCCACCATTTCCTTGCACATCTATTGAGGAATCGTTAATTAAGGAAATATTACTGAAACGAATATTATCAGGAAAAATTAAATTACCATTAGCATCAATTGTAATAATGCCAGCTTGAACTAATCCCCCTATTTCAATCTTGCCCCCTAAAGTAGTTAATCCTCCACCATCTAGGATAATATCTCCGCCGATTAAAGTAATATTTTGTTGACGATTTACTTCTAAACCAATTAAAGTACTAATTATTTTTTCTTCAAAGGGAATACTCGTATCAAAATTTGGCGAAATCTGAGGAATTTGTTCCTCGCCAAATCTTTCTTCCTCAACTAAATTAGCGCGATTAATAATTTCTGCTGGATTATTTCTCAGACTAAGTCCAATGGGCGCATTAATAGTAATCAAAGGTGGATTAGCTAAATCTGTAGCGCTAAATTCTCCCTCAGGGAAAACAATACTATCGGCAGTAGTGCCCAAAAATGAACCGCCAATATCTAATCTGGCTCCTTCTCCAAAAATAATTCCTGTCGGATTAATCAGAAACAAGTTGGCACTGCCATTAGCCCCGAGCAACCCATCAATATTAGAGATATTGCCGCCTGTGACTCTAGAAAAAATATTGACGATATCTGCTGAGTTATTGAAGAATGCTGAACCATCTGTGGGAACAGAAAAATCACTGAAGCTGTGGAATAGATTATTGCCAGCGCGATCGCCTTGTTGAATTGTGAAATCATTACCTTGAACTTCAACTGTGCTATTCGTTGTACCGTCACGTGTAACCTGTGCCGTAGTTGGTTTGAGGAAAATCCCTTGTAGCAGAGCAAAGTAAACCAAAGATAATAGTAGCGATAATCTCTGTTTCATTCTGTTACTCTCCTATTAGAATGACTTCTAGTAATTGTATTTCGCCATACTACCAACTTGAGTAGCCAACTATAACAATAGAGACGCAAAAATTTACGTCTCTACCATCAATACCTCTAAATCGAGGGCTTTAATGTCCTGAGCAATTATTAACTAACAACTGCCATTTCTTTGCTACTAAAGAGAGTCTTAAGAATAGTTTCTGCCATTTGAGGACTAGTCAAACCAAGATCCGCTTTAGATTGATCAGGTGTGGCATGATCCACCAAAATATCAGGAACACCCAAACATTTCACGGGCACGATCACATTATGTTCTTGCAGAGCTTCCATTACAGCTGTACCAAAACCGCCAGTAAGACAACCTTCTTCCATCGTCACAACTTTCCCGATGCGTCTTGCTAAAGGAACAATCAACTCTGTATCCAAAGGTTTGACAAACCGAGCATTAATCACTGTTGCTTGAATGCCATGTTCACTGAGAATTTCCGCAACTTGCATTGCTGGATATACCTGGGTACCGTAACCCAATAACAAGACATCATCTCCAGAACGGAGGATTTCCGCTTTGCCGATTTCTACTGGTTCCCAACCTTCTTCCATCAAAGGAACACCGACACCATTACCGCGAGGATAACGCATCGAGATCGGCCCACTAGTATGATTAATTCCTGTCACCACCATACGTTGCAATTCTGCTTCATCTTTGGGTGCCATAATCGTCATATTGGGAATGCACCGCATATAAGCGATATCATACATTCCCTGGTGAGTTGGGCCATCAGCGCCCACAATTCCTGCGCGATCTAAACAGAAAAAGACGGGTAGATTTTGGATACAAACATCGTGAATTACCTGGTCATAGGCTCGTTGCAAGAAGGTCGAATAAATCGCTGCTACAGGACGCATTCCTCCACAAGCTAAACCAGCGGCTAGGGTTACCGCATGTTGTTCGGCAATTCCGACGTCGATATATTGTTTGGGTAATTTTTGTTGTAGTTTATCTAAACCAGTCCCCGTTGCCATTGCCGCAGTAATCCCAATAATTTTGGGGTTATCTTCTGCCAATGTGGTGAGAGTATGGGCGAACACCTTGGCATATTTGGGTGGTTTGGGTTTCTTGGCAGGAATAGCTTTACCAGTAGTTAAGTTAAAAGGGTTTTGGGCATGATAACTAACTTGATCTTTTTCTGCGATCGCGTAGCCTTTTCCTTTCACTGTCGCCACATGAACTAACACAGGCCCCGTTACTTTATGTGCTTGTTGGAATGTATCAATCAGCTCCTGTAAATTATGACCATCAATGGGGCCAAAATATCTAAAGCCTAATTCTTCAATGACGGCTCCTACTTTGGGCACTGCCAACCGTTTCATCCCTTCTTTCACGCGATCAACTTCTGGAGTAATCGATTCGCCAAAGAACGGTAAATTCTTAACTTGCTCCTCGATATTATCCGAAAGAAATTGCATCGGCTCAGACAGGCGAACCTTATTCAGATAACGGGAAATTGCTCCCACGTTAGGAGAAATCGACATTTCGTTATCATTGAGCACCACCATCAGATTGGTATTCGGTAAATGGCCTGCATGGTTAATTGCTTCTAAAGCCATGCCCCCAGTCAAAGAGCCATCACCAATGATTGCTACACATTTATAATCTTCCCCTTTGGCATCCCTGGCTAAGGCCATTCCCAAAGCCGCAGAAATGCTAGTCGAAGCATGACCAGCACCAAAATGGTCAAATTTATTTTCGCAACGCTTGAGATAGCCAGCAATTCCATTTTTTTGTCGGAGAGTATGAAACTGATGATATCTCCCAGTTAGTAATTTATGGGGATAGGCTTGATGACCTACGTCCCAAGCTACTTTATCGCGATCGAGATCTAGAGTTTGATAAAGAGCTATAGTTAATTCGACAACACCCAATCCTGGCCCCAAATGACCGCCACTGGCTGCGACGGTTTGTAAATGTTTTTCTCTAATCTGACGGGCAATGTCTTCAAGTTGCCGCAATGATAATCCGTGCAACTGATTAGGATGGGTTATTTCACTTAAATGCATACCGCCGCCTTCTCTAAAAATTAAATCTTCTATTTTAGTTGTAAAACAAATTATCCTACTTTTGCTACCCTAAAAAATGTTACGAATTACATTTATTTCCATCAAAAAATGTAAATTTTTTATATACTACGCCTTTTTCCCTGACTTTAAGACCGATTGTGGTTTAATTAACTCTAAATTGAAAGCTTATTATTCAGCAAACATTCGCAAGTATCAATCGCGAATCATTAGTGTTTCTCGCGGCAAGCTTATGTTTCATTAAAAACCTTAATTGTGACATCAACTTAACTAAAATGCCATTTGAGATGCTCTTCAATAAAAGTAGCAATAAAATAATAACTGTGATCAAAGCCCTCTTGAATTCTAATTTTCGCAGGATAATTCAACTCAGCCACCGCAACAATCAAATTAGGAGTTAAAAGTTGTTCAGCTAAAAATGGATCATCAGAACCTTGATCGATCAGAATCGGAACCTGCTTTTGCGCCCGAGATAATAAATAAATTGCATCATATTCTTGCCAAAGAGATTTATCCTCCCCCAGATAACCAAAAAAAGCTTTTTGCCCCCAGGGACAAGCGATCGGATTGGCAATAGGTGCAAATGCCGAAATAGCAGTAAATAAATCAGGATTACGTAAACCCACAACTAAAGCCCCATGTCCGCCCATCGAATGACCCGAAATCGACAAGGTCTGAGTCTTTACAGGGAACTCATTCAAAATAAGTTCGGGCAATTCACGAGCCACATAATCATACATTTGATAATGAGCATTCCAAGGCTCCTTGATGGCATTCACATAAAAGCCCGCACCACTACCAAAATCCCAATCTTCATTTTCTCCTGCA
This sequence comes from Cyanobacteria bacterium P01_F01_bin.143, assembly GCA_039190385.1. Classification (GTDB taxonomy): domain Bacteria; phylum Cyanobacteriota; class Cyanobacteriia; order Cyanobacteriales; family Xenococcaceae; genus Xenococcus. Next base: position 6,220 of record JBCCYD010000032.1, read on the forward strand.
ATCCCCGTATTTCTCGGAGAAGTGTCAGGAGCAAAAAGCAAGATGCCATATTTATTGGCAAATCTGAGAGCATTACTTTTAGTGATAAAATTTTCTTCTGTACATGTAAGCCCTGAAAGCCACAGCAAACCTGGAAAGGGGCCTTTTCCACTAGGTCTAAATACAGAAAACCTCATGGGAGATTTGGTTGATTGGGATGGATGTTCGTAGAATCTTACATGGCCTTTGCCATAGCGATGAGACTTAACTAAAAAAGAAGAGAATTCCATAGATTAATTGAGAATTGAGAATTGACAATGGGTCAGCAATTATTTCTAAGCTAATTCTGGTCAAAAATTTTAAACTACTCGAACAAAATCTAATTATTGATTCATAGGTTAGTACATTCTGTTCTCGAATCCAAGCTCATTTTCTCTGGATCAAATATTAAATACTTTTTAATTATTGATTTGCAAGATCTCTTGAGAAGCGCGATCGCAGACGCCTAGTTCCCCTAATAAATTTCTCATCTCTTGATAGTCAGCAATTATCTGCTCTCGCTTACTATGATTAAAAAATAACTCTAGGGCTGTCTCAGCAATATTATTCGCTGTAGCCGCTTCTTGTTGCAGCTCCGGAACAACTAGCCGATTCAAAATAAGATTTGGTGGCGACATGAAAATAATTTTAATTTTAAGGATATTACGCCCCAACCAAGCTGTCACAGGATGAACTCGATAAAAAACAACTTGGGGAATATTTAATAGGGCAATTTCTAAATTAACCGTGCCTGATTTGGTAATGGCTAGATCAGCAGCGGCGATCGCGTCTAAGGTTTTTCCCTCCATAATCGTCGCCGGTAAATTATATTTTGCGATCGCTTCTTGAATAGCATTGCGATAAATAGCCAAGGAAATCGGCATCAAAAATCGAACATCAGGTATTTTCCGTTGAATTAATTGGGCTGCTTCACAAATCAGCGGCAGCATTTGGGCTATTTCTTGCCTACGAGATGCGGGTAACAGAGTAATAATCGTTTGCCCAGGATCAATACCCAAAGCTAGTCTGGCTTGTTCTCTTTTCCCTGTAGCATTAATCCGATCTAATAAAGGATGTCCTACCCAAGTTACATCAACACCTTTACTCCCATAATATTTTGCCTCTTCAGGGAAAATCGCTAATATCCTATCCACAATCTTGACAATTTTAGGCGCATTTCCCAAGCGAGGAACAGCCCAATCTTGCGGAGCAATATAATAAACTATCGGAATCTGCGGAAAATACTTTTTGACATGACTCGCGATCGCAATATTCGGTGCCGCATAATCAATTAAAACTAAAACGTCTGGAGGATATTCCTGGAGATATTTCTTCGCTTGGTTTTGCACTCTGATTGTCGGTATCACTAAAGGCAATGCTTCAAAAAAACCAATTGAACCGATGGTCGTCGTATTAACAAGTATATTCGCTCCCGCTTCTTCCATGCGATCGCCACCAAGAGCAACAATTTCTAGCTCCAGATTGGCTAAACTGGCTTGCCGATGGAGTGCCTCTACTAACATTGCACCCTGTAAATCTCCTGAAACCTCACCCGTACTGATAAATATCCGCATTTTATCCCAAGCTATTGTGCAGCTTGATTTTATACGAAATTTAATTCATTCTCTTTTTTATTTGACAATCTACCTAGTAGTAGATAAAGTGAATTTATGAAATTAATTACCTATTAGTAGGTAGACAAGAGTATTTTTTAAGGAGATCATAATGACTCAAACATTCGCAGGACAAAAAATCATCGTTGTAGGCGGCACTAGCGGCATGGGAAAAGCGATCGCGCAATCAGTACTGAGAGCAGGTGGTACCGCTGTATTAGTCGGTTCTCGGCAACCCAAACTTAATGATGCAGTCAAAGAACTTAAACAATATGGAAAAGTAGTAGGGGAGTTAGCAAATATCGCCGATACAGAGCAGAGAAAGGCCCTCATTGAGAGGATTAACACCAATCATAGTGACGCTAATTTATTGGTAAATTCAGCGGGGGTTTTTCTGCCCAAGCCGTTTATCGATTACGAAGAAAGTGATTATGATTTGTATCTCGAAATAAATAAAGGAACATTTTTTATTACTCAGGCGATCGTCAAAAATATGATTAATCATGGCAAAGCTAGTGCCATAGTTAATATTGGTTCGATGTGGGCCAAACAGGCTGTAGCAGCCACACCGTCTTCTGCTTACTCAATGGCCAAAGCAGGCTTGCATTCTCTGACTCAACATCTAGCAATGGAACTAGCGCAACATAATATTCGGGTTAATGCTGTTTCTCCAGCAGTGGTGGAGACGCCTATTTATCAAGGCTTTATTCCCCAGGAACAGGTTCATTCTGCACTACAGGGATTTAATAGTTTTCATCCCATTGGACGGGTCGGAACTCCTCAAGATGTAGCTTCGGCAGTTACCTTTCTGCTTTCCGAGCAAGCGAGTTGGGTAACAGGTGCTATATGGGATGTTGATGGCGGTGTGATGGCTGGTCGCAATCAATATAACTAGAAACTTAGGGCAATTTTGAGAGGGACTTGATCATGCGCATAAATTCTGATTTCAGTCAAAGAGTCGTAATTCATACCGATGAAATTCCTTGGGTTGATTCGCCGATCACGGGTGTTCAACGGAGGATGTTGGAACGAGATGGTGAAGAAGTAGCCAGAGCAACCTCTTTAGTTCGTTATGAACCAGGTAGTGCTTTTTCTGCCCATACTCACGGTGGTGGTGAAGAGTTTTTAGTAATTGATGGCATTTTCTCTGATGAAAAGGGAGATTATCCCGTAGGAACCTATGTCCGTAATCCAGTAGGTTCAAGTCATAGACCATCTAGTGAAGAAGGTTGTACGATTCTGGTAAAACTATGGCAAATGTCGCCAGAAGATCAAAAAAGAGTTGCGATTTCCACTAAAGACAATTCTTGGGCTCCGGGTTTAGTCCCAGGATTGCAGGTGATGCCCTTGCATAGTTATGGTACAGAAAATGTGGCTCTAGTGAAGTGGGAACCTAGGAACCATGTTTCAACGCCATAGTCATTGGGGTGGGGAAGAAATTTATGTCATAGAAGGAGTGTTTGAGGATGAACAGGGAACATATCCTCAAGGAACTTGGATTCGCAATCCTCATGGAAGTATTCATACCCCCTTTAGTAAAGAAGGCTGTTTAATTTATGTTAAAACTGGGCATTTAAATTAATATCATTAGCAGTGGGAGAGGAAAAAACTTAAGCTATGATGTCTAAAAAATACGTGAGTTCGACAAGTTGTGATGAAAGTTAAAAACTATAAGGAAAAGCGGTGCGACCCCGCGGAATTATTAATCCGTTTCCCCATTTCCCTTTAACTACACTTCACTTGATTCTTTATGAAGTCCATCGAACTCGGGTAGGATAGGAATTTTCCAGAATTTTCTTTTGGTTGTGATCCTTTTTTTGTTCGTTGCCCGTACTAATCATAGAACGAACAAAAAGGACTTAACTCATGAAAACTCAAACAACTTCCACAATTTTAAATAACGCGATCGCATCTTCTCAAGAGTTACTTACTCAATTCTCTTTAAGCGAAGATCTTATTGCAGATTTAAGTGTTGCTTTTGGTTCTGGTTACGACAGCGATGCAGCCCAAGAACTTATTAGCCAATGGCAAACAGGAGAGTTTGCTGCTTTCCCCGAATTTGAAATCCGCTCCGCAGCAGAAATAAATGGTGCTAATGGTGCTTATTCTGCCGATACTAATAAAATTTACATCTCTGAAGAATACTTACAAGCTAATGCAGATGATGTTAAAGCGGTTAGCGATTTGATTTTAGAAGAATACGGACATTTTGTTGATGCCAGCATTAATACTGTAGATGCTGCGGGGGATGAAGGGGCGATTTTCTCTGGTTTAATCAGAGGTAAATCTTTTACTAGTGGAGAGTTACAGCAGCTACAGCTAGAAAATGATCAGGCAACTGTGGTCATTGATGGCAACGAAATTGCGATTGAACAACAATCATCGATTAACACCCAATCATCATTTGCCATAAGTAGCAACAATGATTTACATTTTGGCGATTTTGATGGGGATGGTCGTGATGATATCCTCGCTAACCGAAGGGACATTAGATTGACCGGCATCTTTTTCGCCGATGAAGATGGTAACTTCAGCAATAGTAATAGCCTCCGTTTGCCAGATCTCCTGATCAGAGGAGGTGGCGCTAACGTACATATTGGAGATTTTAATGGGGATGGTCATGATGATATCTTCGCTCAACTCAAGAGCAATTCGGACTTCAACCGTGTCATGTTCGCCGATGAAGATGGTAACTTCAGTGGAAGTGGGGTGCACGTGCTCCAAAATCTTGGGATAACAGGGGGCAGTTATGACTTACATGTTGGAGATTTTAATGGGGATGGTCGTGATGATATCCTCGCGCAAGAGAAGGGTAATGATACTTCTCGCATCTTTTTCGCCGATGAAGCTGGTCAATTCAGCGAAAGTAATCTGAGCATACTACCAGAGGATTTGGATATCAGCCGCAATCGGAGCACCTTACATATTGGAGATTTTAATGGAGATGGGAAGGATGATTTTTTACGTCATAGAAGAAATGGGTCTGGTCCTGAGAATGCAATCTTCTTTTCGACAGGCAATGGTACATTTGAGGAAACGCTCGTTATAGAAGATTTTCTCTCTACGACCGAAAATCCAGCGCCTTTATTTTCCATTGGAAATACAACTATCCTCGAGAGATCAACCAAACTCCACATTGGAGACTTCAATGGAGATGGAGTTGACGATTTTCTACCTCAACACATAATAATAAGCGCTTCGTTGATCCAAGCTGGTACTGATAGGATTCATTTCCTGGATGCAAATAACAACGTTAGTACAGGGCAAGCAGGCGTATTTCAAGGGCTTTTTAGTGACGGTGATGTGAATGATTTCCAGGTTTTTATTGGAGATTTTGACGGGGATGGCCAAGACGATATCTTGAGCGATCGAAAATCCAGAAATGATACTAGGATTAGATTAACTCAAAACTTCGATATAACAGGTGGAGCAGGTAATAACATTCTCTCTGGAGGTGAAAACAAAGACACTCTGAGAGGAGAGGATGGTAATGATTTCATTGATGGGGGAGGTGGTGGTGATTCCATTGATGGAGGTGGTGGTGATGACCTTCTTGATGGCGGAGAGGGCAATGATATTCTCGAAGGCGGAGGTGGTACTGATACTCTGCGTGGCGGAGAGGGTAATGATACTCTAAATGGGGGGAATGGTCCTGATGAGCTCTTTGGTGGTGATGGTGATGATAGCTTGGTAGGAAGTTCTGGGCGTAGCACCATTGAAGGTGGTAATGGTGATGATACCTTGAGAGGGGGTAATGACAGAGACATTCTCAATGGTGGGGATGGCAATGATGTCCTAATAGGGAAACGTGGAAATGATACCCTTGACGGTGGTGATGGTTTAGATGTCGCTTCTTACCAGGGAGACATGGATGGGTTTGATGTAACTTTCAATGACGATGGAAGTATTACAGTAAGAGATATTGATACAAGCAATGGGAATGAGGGAACTGATACCCTGACTAATATTTCTCAGTTAGCATTTGATAACTCGCGCTTGGTTGGAAATAATACCAGAAACACAGTCACGGGTATTGCGGGAGTCCATGAAAGCACTGATAATACCGATACTTCCAGTTCTATTGCTGGTGGTAAGGCAGCAGCAACTAACTTCGTTATCGATATTGAAGGGACAACTGGTTTAGGTCTAGATTTTGATACAACCAAACTAGCAAGTTTCATTAATGGCATCACTCTCCCAGACCAAGATATTGAAGATGCTAGATTAGCCAATAATCTTCTTTTGGATGCTGCTGGAGGTATAGCTGGTTCTATTCCAGTTTTTGGAGCCGCACTATCTACAGGTATTGCAATGCAGCAAACCTTATCAAACTATGCCTTCGATTTGCTGCAAGTAGAAGCGCAAAAAGAAACTGCTCGTCAGATTGTCAACGATCCTAACTACGATACATCTGTTTGGGGAACTATTACCGAAACTAACCGCGATATGGTTGTTATAGAAGATTTTCAAATTGGTGTAGATAATATCTTCTTACCTTCAGTAGCCAGTGTTGCCGATGTAGGTTATGCCATCAAATCAGGAACATTAAACAATCAAAATGGTGTGTTTATCGAAGCCCAAATCGGTACTGAAAACTCCAACCTTGTTTTTATTGAAGATAAGTATAACAGTCTCGACGACACAGAATTTCTCGACCAAGTCACTAATCTGTTAGTAAGTCAGCCAGATGGTGGCTCCATTATTGGTACTTTCAATCAAACACCCATTGATGTTGAACCACTTCAGGGCAAACAGCAAGATCGATTAGGTTCTTTCGCAGGAGACCATATTTTTGGACGAGAGCTAAATAGCGAACCAGACAACTCGGAATCAGGAAGCTTTGAATTTGTTGGACAATTTGGTGATGATTTCATTCAAGGTGGTAGTCAAGACGATTTACTCTACGGTGGTTTTAATTCCAATCGATCTTTGACCGATGGCGCATTGACTTATGAAGATGATGGGTTTGATGTTTTACAAGGAGGTAAAGGCGATGACCTACTTAGCGGTGGTAGTGGCAACGATACCCTCGATGGTGGAGGATTAATTTACGATGAGAATATCAATATAACTGGTGTTATCGTCGGTGATGGAACCGATACCCTAATTGGTGGTTCTGGAAACGATACTTTTGTCTTCAACACTTCTGAAACTGGTATTGATGTGATTCAAGACTTCACAGTGTTAGTGGATAAAATCCAAATCAACCAAGAAGGATTCGGCGCAACTGATAACAGTGATTTCTCCTTCGACCAAACAAATGGTGCTTTATCCTTTGGTTCCGAGCAGTTTGCAACCCTAACAAACTTCTCTGATTTGCAAGATTTTGATGTTAACCGCGATATCCAGCTTGTGTAATTAGAACACTTTTAAAGCTTAATAACTTTTCTTGCGATCGCTTTATTCTCTAAGAGTAGTGCGATCGCCTTTTTGCTAGTGAAAATAATTTCTTTTGGTTGTGATCCGTTTTTTGTTCGATGCCCGTACTAATTACAGAACGAACAAAAAGGACTTAACCCATGAAAACTCAAACAACTTCCACAATTTTAAATAACGCGATCGCATCTTCTCAAGAGTTACTTACTCAATTCTCTTTAAGCGAAGATCTTATTGCAGATTTAAGTGTTGCTTTCGGCTCTGAATACGACAGCGAAGCAGCACAAGAACTTATTAGCCAATGGCAAACAAGAGCATTTGGTGCTTTCCCCGAAATTGAAATTCGTTCCGCAGCAGAAATAAACGGTGCTAATGGTGCATACTCCGCTGATACTAATAAAATTTACATCTCTGAAGAATACTTACAAGCAAATGCAGATGATGTTAGAGCAGTTAGCGATTTGATTTTAGAGGAATACGGACATTTTGTTGATGCCAGCATTAACTCTGTAGACTCTGCGGGTGATGAAGGAGCGATTTTCTCTGGTTTGGTACAAGGAGAATCTTTCACAGAGAGCAAACTGCAACAGCTACAACTAGAAAATGACCAAGCGATTATTACTCTGGATGGTCAAGAAATCGCGATCGAGCAACAATTATCAATCAATACTTTACCAGAAGACTTTGATATCAAAGGGGACATAACCAATCTACATGTTGGAGATTTTAATGGGGATGGTATTGATGACTTCCTGGCTCAACAAAAAGGCAGAGCTGATGATAACAATTTCAGAACCGCCAGAGTCTTTTTTAACGGCCAAAATGAAGGATTTAACGCAATCACCTTGCCAGAAAACTTTTCCATAAAAGGAGACCTGACTAATTTACACGTCGGAGACTTCAATGGGGACGGTTTAGACGACTTCCTCCGTCAAGAAAAAGGTCGTTTTGATAATGACAATAGAAGAACGGCTGACATCTTTTTTTCCGATGGCAATGGTGATTTCAGCATAACCAACTTACCAGAAAGTTTTGCCATCAAAGGAGACCTAACTAATTTACATGTTGGTGACTTCAATGGGGACGGTTTAGACGACTTCCTCCGTCAAGAAAAGGCTGGTGCTGATGACGATGATGTTGATACGGCTGACGTTTTTATTTCTGATGGTAATGGTGGTTTCAATATAATTGACTTGCCTGAAAACTTTGACCTTAAAGGAGACCTGACTAATTTACACGTCGGAGACTTTAACGGGGACGGTTTAGACGACTTTCTCCGTCAAGAAAAGGGCAATTCTGGGATTAGCAATCAAGTCTTCATTTCTGATGGCAATGGTAACTTTAACCAAACAAGTAACACTTTTAGTTTGGGTTCATCAACATCTATCGAAATAAGTGATGTTGCGGATTTGAATGGGGATGGTTTCGACGATCTCCTTGTTCAAAAATTGTCCAGAACCCAAGCTATCTTTGGTAGTATTACTAGCAGAATTCAATCCATCGCCCTTTCTGATGGTAATGGTAATTTCAGAGAAGGTTTCTTCACAGAAAATCTGCCTTTGCCTTTCGGTCAACCTTTCAATCTAGGTATAGATCGAACTAATTTGCATCTGGGTGATTTTGATGGTGATGGTTTAAACGAACTCCTGCGTCAAGAAAAAGGCGAGTTGGATAATGACAATGTTGATACTGTCCAGATTTTTTCTAATCTAGACATTCAAGTAAATGGAGGTGAAGGCAGTGACTTGCTCAATGGAGGAACGGTAAATGAGCTTTTTTCAGGAGGAGATGGTGATGACACTCTCAACGGTAATTTGGGAAATGATACCCTGCTCGGCGAAGCAGGTAATGACAGTCTAATCGGAGCTAAGGGCAATGATTTACTAGAAGGCGGAAATGGTAATGACACTCTCAGGGGAGGAGATAACCAAGATACTCTTCTTGGCGGAGAAGGCAATGATTTCCTTGATGGTGGAAGAGATCGAAATCTTATCGAAGGAGGCAATGGCGACGATACCCTTATCGGTGGAAATGTTCAAGATACTCTAGATGGTGGTGCTGGTGATGACAGCCTCAATGGCGGAAGAAATAATGATACTCTGATTGGTGGAAGCGGTAACGATATCTTAATTGGTGGAGATGGTGGAGCAAGTAATAGAGATGAACTTTTCGGCGGAGACGGTGATGATACCCTCAAAGGGGAAGCTGGTGACGACATCCTAGAAGGAGGTGCTGGTAATGACATCCTTGATGGTGGGGATGGTGAAGATCTTGCTTCTTACCAAGGAACTATTGATGGGTTCGATATTACTGTTAACGAAGATGGAAGTATTACCGTAATAGATATAGATACAAGCGATGGAGACGAGGGAACTGATACTCTCACTAATATATCTCAGTTAGCATTCGGTGGTAACTCTCGCTTAGGTGCGGACAGTAATAGAAACACAGTCTTGGGTATTGCAGGAGTCCATGAAAGTACTGATAACACCGATACTTCCAGTTCTATTGTTGGTGGTAATGCAGCAGCGACTAACTTTGTCATTGACATTGAAGGTACAACTGGTTTGGGTTTAGATTTTGATACTAGGAAACTGGGAGATTTTATCAATGACATTACCCTCCCAGACCAAGATATTGAAAATGCCAGATTAGCAGCTAACTTAGGTTTCGATCTTGCATCTGGTGCAGCATCTCTCCTTAATGCTGACCCCATTGGCTTTGGAGATGTCGCAGCAGCAGCAGCGACAACTGCGATCGCAATGGCACAAACTGTAGCTAACTATGGATTCGATTTAGCTCAAGTAGACGCTCAACTAGACGCTACCACGACTGCTATCAATAATCCTGACTACAATACAGAAGCTTGGGGAACTATTACCGAAACCAACCGTGATTTGGTACTAATTAAAAATTTTCAAATCGGTGTTGATAATATTTTCTTACCTTCAGTTGCTAACGTTGCTAATGTTGGTTATGCCATCAAATCAGGAATCTTAAACAATCAAAATGGTGTGTTTATCGAAGCACAAATCGGTTCTGAAAACTCTAACCTTGTTTTTATTGAAGACAACTATAACAGTCTCAACAACACAGACTTTACCGACCAAATCAGCAATCTTTTGACAAGTTCGGGAAATGACAATACCGATTCAGCTTCAATTATTAGCACCTTCAATCAAACACCCCTTAGAGTAGAACCACGTCAGGGCGAACAGCAAGATCTAGATGGTTCTTTTGCAGGAGATCATATTATTGGTCGGGAGCTAAATCGCGAACCAGATAATTCTGAATCTGGAACCTTTGAATTTGTTGGTCAGTTTGGTGATGATTTGATTCAAGGTGCAAGTCAGGATGATTTGCTCTACGGTGGTTTTAATTCCGATAGATCTTTGACCGATGGTGACTTGACCTACGAAGATGATGGGTTTGATGTTTTACAAGGTGGTAAAGGTGATGACTTACTCAACGGTGGTAGTGGTAACGATACCCTTGATGGTGGTGGTTTAATCTACGATGAAAATCTCAATATAACTGGTGTTATCGTCGGTGATGGTACTGATACCTTAATTGGTGGTTCTGGAAATGACACTTTTGTCTTCAACACTCTCGAAACTGGCATTGATGTAATTCGAGACTTCACAGTGTTTGTGGATAAAATCCAAATCAACGCAGATAATTTTGGGGCAACTGATGCCGGTGATTTCTTGTTTGACCAAACAAATGGTGCGTTATCCTTTGGTGGAGAGCAGTTTGCAACTCTAGAAACTAACTCTAGTGTAGCGAATCAGAATTTACAAGACTTTATTGTCAGCCGCGATATCCAACTTGTGTAATTAGAACACTTTCAAAGCTTAATAACTTTTCTTGCGATCGCTTTATTCTCTAAGATTAAGGCGATCGCCTTCTCCGTTACAAAATATTGGCTTAATATACAAATTGGGTTTCATCGAAATTATTGAATAATTAGCGATCACAATAAAGATGAATTACTTAAAAACAATTTTAAAACTTACCAGTCTGATCTTTTTATTTACGAACTTATCAGCTTGTTCTAAATTAAACAATGAGGGAAGAAACCAGCCTGAAATCAACCAAACTCAAAACACTTTAGCTGCGGTAAATAGTCTTGAAAGACCTCAATGGAATAATATAAATATTAAAACTTTTACAGGTCATAATGGTGCTATTTGGTCTGTAGCTACCAATCCTCAGCAAAACTTAATTGCGACCGCTAGTGAAGATAGTACCATCAAGCTTTGGAATTCTAAAAATGGTCAATTAGTTAGAACTTTAACGGGACATACTAAAGGGGTTTTATCTGTTAGTTTTAGCCCCGATGGAGAGAGATTAGCAAGTAGTAGTAAAGTAGGTATTATTAAAATCTGGCAAGTGGCAACAGGAAAAAATATTCTGACTATAAATGCCAGTAAAAAAACGGTAAGGTCTTTAACTTATACTCCCAAAGGTCAGAAAATAGTAAATAGTGATTGGGCAAATAAAATTAAAATTTGGGATGCGGAAACTGGGACATTAATTAAAGCCTTGAAGGGACATGAAGGAGGAGTATTCGCGATCGCTGTTAGTCCCGATAACAAGAAAATCGCTAGTGTTAGCAAAGATAAAACGATTAAAGTTTGGGCCGTGGAAACTGGAAACTTAATTCATTCAATTTTAGGACATAAGGATAATATTAGAACCGTTGCTTTTAGCCCAGATAGTAAAACTATTGCTACAGGAAGTGTGGATAAAACTATAAAATTATGGGATGTCGAAACAGGAAATTTAGTTAAGACATTATCCGATCATTCTCAATATATTAACTCTGTAAATTTTAGCTCCGATGGTACGATTTTAGTTAGTGCTGCTGAAGATAAAACTATAAAATTATGGGATGTTAATAAGGGCGAAGTGATTCGTACTTTATCAGGAAGTGGTGCAGGGGTGAATTCGGTTATTTTTGCTAAAGGCGATCGCGCTATTATTAGTGGTAGTGCTGCTGGTGATAATAAGTTGAGAATTTGGGAAAACAAATAATCAATATTGCCAAAGCCGAATTGTACTATCTTTTCCACCACTCACTAATAAATTTTCTTGCTGGCTATTTGCTAAGGCTAACACCCAATTATTATGCTGAGAAAGAGTTGTTATTAACCCATCGCTTTTAATACTCCAGACTTTAATTGTATTATCAGTAGAGGCACTAAAGATAGTATCAGAATCACGAGCTATAGCAATAGTTACAACACGATTTTCATGACCTGTAAAAGTTGTTATTAGTTTTCCTGTATTTAATTGCCAAACTTTAACGGTTTTATCCCAACTACCGCTAACTAAATATTTTCCATCGGGACTAATTGCGATCGCTCTAATAGTATCTTGATGTCCTGAAAGAGATAACAAACGAGTTCTACTATTAGCATCCCAAACGTTGAGATTTTTATCTTTCCCCGCACTAGCAAATGTTTGACCATCAGGACTAAATGCTAAAGCATAAACCACATCATTATGTTCAAAGATAATCCCATCAGTTTCTCCCGTGCTTAAATTCCATACTTTAATACTTTTATCTTGGCTACTGCTAATTAAAGTTTTGCCATCGGGACTAATAGCTAATGCCCAAATACTCCCAGAATGCCCCTGTAATAGCATTTCTAAATTATTATTATCTCGGCTCCAAATTTTAATATTGCCATCGCCATCTCCCGAAATTAATTGATTAGTTTGGGGATTAAAAATCAATGCGCGAGTTACATTTTGATGCTTATCTAATATTTTAGCGATATCGCCAGTTTGGCGATTAAAAAAATCAATACTACCTGTATTTTTACCACTAGCAATCCATTTTCCATTAGGGGAAATTGCTAAAGACCAGATTTCTGCACCCGAAGCGATATTGATATTTTTAACTAATTCAATCTCAAATTTAGCTAGTTCTGATGTTGATTTTAGTCTGGTTGCAATAAACGCTGCTAGTGACATTCCACCCAACATAAAACCACCGTATTTTAAAAGTTTTCGTCTCGAAATATTACTAGAAACTGCAATTTTTGTCGGTTGCTTATTCGGCGTGGGAGTGTTATCTCGTTCTTCAATTCCGGCTAAACTCTTCCAAGTTGGCAAACTCATTCCAGGATTTTGAACGATAATAGGTTGCCAACTCGCTCCTGGATATTTAATATCTAATTCTTGCAATCTTTCTCTAGCTTCTCTAACAGATAAATAAAAATGTTTGCCACTAGCAAAATTAGTTAAAAAATATTTCAAAAACTGTTGCGCTACCAAATCCGGTACAGGTTCGCGCATCACAATAATTTGTGGTAAATTAAGACTCTCTAGAAAACTAGCTAAACCTAAACCATCGCAAGAATTAAAAATAGCTAGCTTTAAGCCTCCTTGCTCCACAGATCTTTTCAAAGCATAAGATAGCTCTTCTAAACTGATACTGTCTTTTGGATTAATGTATATGCGACCTGTTTCTAATTCAGTTTGACTGTGTCCTGCAAAAAATAAAATATCCCATTTACGATCCCATAATTGAGCGCTAATTGATTCTGGTTTTGGCTCGCATAAAAAGACTAATTCAGCATCAGTTAGGGTTTGAGTTAAGATTTGCCTATCTTCTGCAATATTAATGCCTTTGCTATCTCCTAAAATAGCTAAAATAGATATTCTTCTTTCTCGTATTATTGTTCTTTCACTATTTGCAATTTTTTCGTAATCATTCGTAGCTAAAGCAATTTCTGCATAAGAATATCGTTCTAATAATTCCCACAAATGCCAGGGTAATTTGCGTAATTGTTTGTCTGTCGTGCGAATTAGAATTCTAACTGTTTCTTCTGGAGCAATTTTTTCTATCAGTTTGCGCCAAATAGGTTGAAACTGAGGTGAGTTCAACCATTCATTTAGCTGTTTTTTTATTTTTTTTACTAAAAAGCGCGATTCATCTCTACTCTTTTGGATCGAACCGTCATAGGTAATTTTTTTCGCGTTAATACGGCTAGTGGAATTAAGATTCTGATAGTTATATTGCCATAAATTATAGGTCTCTTTTAGCTGAGGTGCTGGAGGTAAACTACCAGAAATTTCTACTTCTCTTGTGCTTGCTTCAGGAGAAATCGCCAGGTTGACTTGCAATCCTAGCTCTAAACTTCCATCTAATTTTAGTTCTACTACTTTACCCATCAGGCTTTAAAGAAGAAAGTTTTCTTGAAAATAATCGTCAGATAGTTCTAATTTAATACTAAAAGTCTCCCCACAAGTCCCCGAAAAATCGAATTTGAGATTTTGGTTTTCTCGACGAGTTGTAGCTTCCATTACCACGTCACCATCAGCATCTAACAATATCAATTGTAATTTATTGGGCAAGTAGTCATTCTCCAATTCAGGCAAAATTTCTACGGCAATATCGCGCTCACTTTCTTGAGTTTCTCTAATTCTAACGATGAGAATAATAGGTACATTATTAGAGCCAAGATAAATTGATCTAGCGCCTTCAACCCCATAATTTCTGAATGCAGGATCGATACTAGGAGTTTCTAGTAATTCGGAAACTGTTTGCCAACCCTCATCAAATAGTTGTTGAAACCAATTGTCTAACTGAATTAATGTTTTTTTTGAAGTTTGTAGCAGAGACTTTTTTTTCTCCTCAAAAGCAAAACTAACTTGATTTTTTAAACTCACCGGAGGCGACATTGGTTGGGCATCTGTTGCTAAAACTCCCATAACAGCCATAGATTTACGAATCTCCTCGCGCATAGTTGGAGAAGTTTTGATTAATTCTTCTACCTGTAGCTTTTCTGCTTCGTCTAAATCATCTAAAACGTAACCTGCTGCAAGTAATTCCATTTCTTCTGGATTGAATGTATTCATGTTCCCTATCCCTATCTTGTTAATTACTGTTGATTCTGTTCTAGTAAAAGTCTCTTCAGCCTGACAAAGGCTAATCTCACTCTACTTTTTACCGTTCCTACTGGTAGATCGAGCCTTTCAGCAATTTGAACCCGACTCAATCCCTCAAAAAAATTCATCACTAAGATTTCTCTTTGCTCCGTAGGAAGAAGACTTAAGGCTTTTTGTAATTTCTCTTGTTGCTCTCGCTCTTGAGCTTTCTCTAATGGCATGAAATCGGAGGAACTTTCATAAATATATATTTGCCAGCGATCTAGAAAGTTTTGAGCAGTTTGGCGTTTTCGTAGTTTATCGATCGCTCGATGGCGAGTTAGTAAACCTAAAAAACTTTTCAAACTTCCTCTTCCTGCTTGATAGCTGTCTTTTTGCCATAGAGAGATAAAAATATCTTGAGTTAACTCTTCGGCATCGGCATTATTTTGTAAAATTTTGAAAGCTACGCTGTACACTAATCCAGAATAGCGATCGTATAATACATCCATTGCTTGAGAGTTGTCGGCTCTTAACAAACTTATTAATTCGCTATCAGGTACATCTTTTAATTTCATCAAAAATTCGGTAAATATAGATTGCCAAAATTCATGTAGTTTTAGATCATACTGTTGAAGTCCATGTTAGTGAATACTTATTGAAAGTATGTTTATCTATGTTCCTCCTCTAGTTCTGTAATTAATACGGTTTTAGATCTAAGAATGGATCTCTCAAGTAATTTTAAATTGATAAATTAAAGAATATCTTCCAAATCCAACATACTAGACACCAAGGAATAATCACCCTGACTTACACTCCAAATGGCGAAGTAGGCAAAATAGAATTTAAAGAGGATATTCGTGATACGGTTCCCGAAGAATACATTCAATTTGTCACAAATATTTTAGACAGTGTATCTGGGACACATCGTTATTTGCACTATGTGTTAGATTCTTATATGGTGTTTTGTTTGCTTCCGATTGAGGTTGCCAATAAACTAGAAGCAATGCAGGCAAACAAATTCATGCGGAATAAATAGATTAACTGCGATCGCAGTCTAACAATGTGCTCTCGCTGGAGGCAAGGCACTGCGTGAGCGCAAAACTTGAAGAATATTGTCTTTTTGGATCTTCTTTTTAATTGCAGCATCTACGGTCATATCGGCCAGAGAGTTCTGCGCATTTTCAATGAAATGAATACCTCCAGATACTTCCATCGGTGAATCAGTGCCGAATAAGACTTTATCTTCCCCAAAAAAATCTACCGCTTGCTGAATTGCTGATGGTTGATAGGAACTAGAAGCAGTATCACAATAAAAATATTTAAGGTTCTGAATAAGATCTTGCTGATTGGGCAAATCTGGCATTGTCTGCCGACCTTTTTGAACAAAAAATTCTAGAGAATAATTCATTCTTTCACTAAAAAGTGGAATCATCGCACCGTGATGATGAGTGATCACTTTCAAGTTAGGGTATCGTTCAAAAATACCTGACATACCCAGTCGAATCATGGCACAGGATGAATCGAAAACCCAACCTAAAGTTTGCCAAATCATATACTTAGAAAATTTTTCTCCCTGATAATCAGCTACCTGATAGCTACGACAAGGATGAATCCATACTGGGACATCATCTTGAGCTGCCTGAGTAAAAAGATGGAGATAATCTGGGTGATCGAGAGGTTTTTGTTGAGGCCCCACAAACAAAACCAAACCATGAAGTTGATGGTAATGAATAGCAGTTTGATAGGCTTTCATCATGTAGTCGGGGTCAACTGTTGGCAGCATCCCTACACTGTAGAATTTATCGGGATATTCTTGGGCGATTTTTGCCATTTCACTGTTGATCAACTCCGCTGCCTCGGAACTCAATATTTTGTCAGCATGAACTTGAGGGATGCTTTCAATCCAAGGCAGAGGAACCAAAACAGACTTTTCGATCGCATATTTTGCCATTTGCTCAAGTCTGGCTGAGATATCAATTAAAGTAATAGTATTTTCGAATAATGGTTTGAAGGCATGATCGCAATTGCCTGGAGAAAAGCTTTTTGCATGATCATTCATGTACTTCAGAAAACTTGGTGGACAGAAGTGAGAATAGGCATCAATAAAACTCATTTTTATAACTCTAATTATCTTACGGATTATTATTTGGTTTGGTCAAAAAAAGCTGAATATCCCCAATCAAGCGTTTTGTCGTAATAAAGTTTATTGCCTTGAAGTTGGAGTGGTGAACTAATATTATTGGAGTAAATAGTCCCAGTTCCCAGACCTTGGGGCAGAGTTGTGTTTAAGCTTGCCGTCCATTGCGCGATCGCGTTTAAGCCAATATTTGATTCCAGCGCCGAGGTGATCCACCAAGCAATTGATTTTTGTTCGGCTAAATCAATCCATTCTTGAGCTTTGTTAAAGCCTCCGAGTAAAGAGGGTTTAAGGATAATGTATTGGGGATTAATCGTAGATAATAAATCTTCTTTTTGATTCTGATCTATGATGCCAATCAATTCCTCATCCAGAGCTATGGGGATAGGACTTTTTTGACAAAGTTCGGCCATGATTTGCCATTGCTTGGGTTTGATTGGTTGTTCAATTGAATGTAAGTCATATTGGGCTAAGATGTTTAATTTTTCTAGAGCATCATCCGCGGCAAAGGCACCATTGGCATCGACTCTAATTTCTAGAACATCACTATTAAAATGAGAGCGAAGATCGGCAATTAGGTGACATTCTTGGGCGAAGTCTAAAGCTCCTATTTTTAGTTTGAGACAAGAGCAATTTTTGGCTAATTTCTCCTGGATTTGCGATCGCATAAAATCCATTTCTCCCATCCAGATCAAACCATTGATATAAATTCCGCGATCGCCTTTTGTGAAAGATGAGGGGTATAAAATACCTGGTTCATCATGTTCGAGATCTTTCAAGGCCATAGCAACGCCAAACTCAATAGAGGGGAAATTATTTAAATTTTCGGAAAAAGAAAATTTGCCAGCTGAGATATCTGCGCAAACTTCCGTCAATTTATTTTCAATTTCGTCTAGATTATCAATACTAAGACCTTCAATGGGACTACATTCGCCAATTCCTTGGAGTTCACCAGTAACGCGATCGCGCAACAGAATATACCAAGTAGGTTTTGAGCGCAAGATGCCCCTAGAAGTTCCACTGGGACGGGAAAAGCTTAAAATATGTTTTATCCAATCGGCGCTAATATTTTTCATTTTGAAACTCTAAAGTACACATAAATATATCGCAAAGAGAGGAGATCGCGATGATTGATTTCTACACTTTCACTACTCCCTCGTCACTTATCGATAGATGCTAAAAAATAGTAGATTCAATTTAATTTGCCATGCTACTAAAGAAAATTTTGCATTTATTTCCTGAACTTAAACAAGAGATCTGGATGATTTGTGTCGGACGATTATTTTCACAAATTGGGCATGGATTACTAATCTTTTCAGCAACTATTTTTTGGGTTAACTTAATCGAGCTTTCCCCAACTCAGATCGGAATTGGTCTGGGGCTCACTTCGCTGGCAGGAATATTCGGTCGCTTGCTCGGAGGCACGTTGATTGATTCTTCTAGTTTTGATTGTCGTCTTATCTTGCTAACATCTACAATGATTTCTGCGATCGCGGATTTCTTGTTTGCCTTCAATCAAAACTTTGCCTTTTTTCTGATAGGTAGTTTCCTAATGGGTTTGGGAATCGGCATGAGTTGGCTCGCAATCTCAGCTATTATCACCACTATAGTGACAAATGAACAGTACAATGAAGCCTTTGCTGTAACTCGACTCTCAGAACGCATCGGAGTCAATGGGGGAATCTTCCTGGGGGGTTTCGCTATTGCCAAGATGGGAGCTAATAATATCGAGACCTACCAGAAATTATATTTATTAGATGGTTTGACCTTCTTGACATACTCCTCTGGCTAAAGCCGAGAGGATTCTGCAATACTGGCGTAGCTAGCAAACTCTCGTTTGTCTTACAGCTACTCTCACACTGGAAAATGCCCTTCCCAGTTGGATTACTCCAACAGGTCGATTCTATAAGCTGAGGAAACCTCAGCATAGCTCGAC
>JBCCYD010000033.1:0-25096 GCA_039190385.1 Cyanobacteria bacterium P01_F01_bin.143
AAATAGTTTTATAAAAAATAAACTAACTATTTTATTGTCAATAAATAAAAAGTTATTTTGTCTTAAACGAGGGCAAATCTGTGAAAAAAGTCGCTGTATTCGGTAATTCTGGAGGCGGAAAGTCTACTCTCAGTAAACGGTTGGCAGAATTGACTGGGTTACCTTTAGTTGCTTTAGATCTTCTACAGTATAAGCCAGGGGGTGTTAAAGTTTCTGATGAGGAATATCAAACTATTCATCAAAAACTTCTCCAGCACGACGAGTGGATAATAGATGGTTATGGCTCATGGGATACGATATGGAAACGATTAGCAGTTGCTGATACTCTTGTGTACCTAGATTTGCCAGTAGTTCAGCATTATTGGTGGGTAACTAAACGATTTTTGAAGGGGTTTTTTATTCCACCAGAGAGTTGGCCGCAGGATAGCCCGCTATTAAAGGGTACATTGAATAGCTATTATACAGTTTGGTTATGTCACAAGAAGCTTACTCCAAAGTACCGAGACTATGTGAATCAAGCGAAGGGAACCAAGCAGGTTTTTCATCTTCAGTCCCTTCAGGATATCAAAAAGTTCTACCAAACCATGAGTGAGAGTTAGAGAGATGGAAAAGTCGAAGTTTACTCAAATAGTTTTACTTATTTCGGGTCTAATAGCGATTGCTGTTGGCGGGGTGATTCAGATTTCCCCAGTTGATTTTTATGCAACTAACAACATAGATATTGTGGGAAATGTCAATTTACTCAACGAGATTCGAGCCTCATCAGGAGCTTTATTAGCCTATGGTATCTTCATCTTGACTGGTGCATTCATTGACCAACTCAGATTTACCGCTATCATCCTTTCGACTTTGTTATTCCTTTCCTATGGTCTATCCAGATTTGCAAGTGTAGTTATTGATGGAATGCCAGTTGATTCACTGATTGGAGCGGGTGTAATTGAAATTTTAGTAGGTCTGTTTTGCTTATTCTGTCTCTGGAAATATCGGGATAGCTGAAGAGATAATGCTCTGGTAAAGATAACCGATTTAATCTGGATTTTCTTCGCCAAAAAAGCGATCAAGCATACGACGATTTTCTATTTGTAATCCTTTAATCTCTGATTGCATTAATTCAATATTAGTTTGTATTGACTCAATATTAGTTTGCATTGTCCGCATGACTCCCGTTGAATCGTGGAAAATTTCAACAGCTCTGCCAACCTGCTCAGTGAGGCGATCTATTTTTTGATCTTGGAGCGCGATCGCCTCAGTATTAGCCTTAATTAATTCCGAATTAGCCTTAATTGATTTCGAATTAGCCTTGATTAATTCCGAATTAGCCTTGATTAATTCCGCATTAGCATCAATCTTAGCTGTATTACTATGACTAAGTTTGATAGCAGATTGTAATATTTTTTCAATTTGGGTTAGTCTCTGTTCTGGGGTAAGTTCTTGCGGCATCTGATAGGAGCATAATTTTTTTACTTGAGCTTTTATTATACAGCGATCGCACAATCCCTAATTTGAAGGTAAGATTGCTAACTAGCGATCTCGGATTTTGTAGCGTATGAAAAGTGATGTTAATCTGAATTATCTTCACCAAAAAAGCGATCGAGCATACGTCTATTTTCTATTTGTAATCCTTTAATTTCTGATTGCATTGATTCAATATTAGTTTGCATCTTATTCATCACGCCCATTGAATCGTGAAAAATTTCAACAGCTCTGCCAACCTGTTCAGTAAGGCGATCTATTTTTTGATCTTGAAGCGCGATCGCCTCAGCATTAGTCTTAATTAATTCCGAATTAGCTTTAATCAATTCCGCATTCGCATCAATCTTAGCTGTATTGCTATGACTAAGTTTAATAGCAGATTGCAATATCTTTTCAATTTGAGTTAGTCTCTGTTCTGGTGTGAGTTCTTGAGTCATCTGTAGGAGCAGATTTTTTTGCTTGAGCTTTTATTATACAGCGATCGCACAATACCTAATTTGAAGGCAAGTTAGTCTCTGTTCTGGGATAAGTTCTTGCGGCATATTAAGCACTCCTGTTTTCTGAATTTCCTGCTCAACTGATTGGGCTTGACTAACTTGCGGTGAAATTAGCGCGATCGCGACACCACAGAAAATAATTCCTAATTCAAGACCCTCACGGGGTGACAACGAGCTGGAAAGCATGGTGCATAGGTAGCAGAAACAGAACAAGAGTGTGAGAAAAAAAAGGGGGTAACAAGACACCTAAATATGAAATGTTGCCAGAATTTTATCACAACATTCTTCGTCATCATATTCAACAATTTTTGCTCTTAAGCAATACCTGTATCGGCTCAATAAATCGGGGTAGCAGAAAAAAGAAGCAGATAGTATGAGGATACACTGCGTTATAAAATATGACGCATGAAGCAAAAAACAGCTCCTGAGAAATTAGTATCGGCATTGCTGCAAACTATCGACCCAAAAGAGATTGCAGACGAACAAATGCGCCAGACAGTAGAGCTACTGCTAAACCTGATAGAACAACTCAACTCAAAAGTAATTGAATTAGAAGCCCAAACCCAAAAATTGCGAGATGAAAACAATCGTTTGAAGGGAGAACAAGGCAAACCAGACATCAAAGCCAATAAAAAGAAAGGGTTGAAGAAAGAATACTCCTCAGAGAAAGAACGAAAAAAGAGCAAGAATCATCGCAAAACTAGCAAAAAGAAACAAATAAAAATAGACCGCTCAGAAATTGTGAAATACCCACGAGAAAAACTGCCAGAAGATGCGGAGTTTAAAGGTTACGAAGAAGTAATAGTTCAAGATATCGTGCTGAAAACGGATAACGTACTATTTAGAAAGCAGAAATTCTATTCACCCCAAACAGGAAAAACTTACTTAGCTTCACTACCAGGAGGATATGAGGGAGAATTCGGGCCAGGAATCAAAGCCTTAGTTACAAGTCTGTACTATAGTGGCAACATGACTCAAGGGAAGATACGGTCGTTGTTAGAAGATCTCGGAATTTCCATCTCAGCAGGGTACTTATCGAATTTGCTGATCAAAAACCCAGGGGATTTTGAAACTGAGTTTAACGAATTATATAAAGAAGGATTAGCCACTAGTCCCTGGCAACATTTAGATCAAACAGGGGCTCGGGTTGGTGGAGTTAACTACACGACGAACATCATCTGTAATCCTTTGTATACTGTTTATCAGACAACTCGGAACAAAGATAGATTAAGCGTACTGAGAATATTACAAAACACTCAAGAACTTGAGTTGATACTGAATGAATTAACCTACGAGTTACTGGGTAAGTTAAAGCTACCTATCAAGTGGCAGAATCGACTGCAATTATTACCTCAAGAAACAGTACTCACCCAAACGCAGTTTAATGCTCTATTGGAGCAGCATCTGGAAAAACTAAGTTCGGGGTACCGCACTCGTATCCAAGAAGCTGCTGCAATTGCTTTTTATCATCAGCAAAGCAATTGGCCTGTGGTGCGAACTTTGGTCTGTGATGATGCGCCTCAATTCAAGTTAATAAGTGAGGAACTGGCTTTGTGTTGGGTACATGAGGGACGACATTACAAAAAGTTAAATCCCTTGGTAGCTTATCATCAACAATTGTTACAGCAGTTTTTGAAAGATTTCTGGGATTACTACCGAGAGTTGCTCGCTTACACAGATGCTTCCAGTCCCCAAGCCGCAGAGAAACTACGAACGGAATTTTACCGATTATTTGACTCCGATAGTGGTTATCAACAGTTGGATGAGCGAAAGCGTTTAACCTTTGCTAAAATCTCCGAGTTGCTGTTGGTATTAGAGCATCCTGAATTACCTTTACATAACAATCCTGCCGAGTTAGGTGCTAGGACGATGGTACAGCGGCGGAACATTAGTTATGGGACTCAAACTCTTGAAGGGACAAAAGCATGGGACATTTTCATGTCTTTGGTGGCCACGACTCGTAAGTTGGGAATCAGTTTTTTTGAATATATGCGTGACCGCATTTCTCAGGTGGGCAATATTCCCTCTTTAGCAACTATTATTCGCGAACAATCTTCTCTTTATTCTTTTGGTGGCTCTTGGACCCCAGAATAACTATCTAGCCCCCAACATTTTGAGGGGATACCAATACCTCTAGAATAAATTTATTAGTAAATAGTTTATTATGCTATTCTCCCTGGATGTTTCGTTGGTTAAATTTTCGGAAGTGTGACTTTTTGATAAGATACGGAATATTAAGTTAGATTAAGGAAAATTTAAATTATGTCTTTACTCATGGAAGTTGCAGCAGCAGGAAACCAATTTCCTATCTATTTTGTCGCTGTATATGTAGTTGGCTTCATTGCTGCTGTAGTCATTGGTTCATTTGCTTGGTACAATTCGAAACGCCCTGCCGGTTGGGAAAATTCTCAGCGTCCTGATTTCGTGCCCGAAATTGATACCGAAAAAAACTCAGATAAATAATTTAAAAGTAAGTTTCATATTTAGTATCAGACATTTTTAAAAAATGTAACATTTTGCGTAACAGTCATGGTCATCGAATGATGTCTTAAATAGATAGCGAATTTTCCTGATGCCTTTGAATTACAAGATCAATTGTTGGAGAAGGTTAGATAAGGAAAGAGTCCTGCTAAAAATTTAATCACTGCCAAAGAAAAAACTTTGAGCATTCGACATGACTAAATATTTTAAAAAATTTGCGTTACTCCTGGCAGTTATTGTTTTCTCGGTTTTCAGTTTCTCTGGATTAGCCAAAGCAGAAGAACAGCCAATTGCCATTTTTCATGCGTTTAATCAACAGTTCAAAGACATTGAAAATTTTGTCTGTGTTCTAGCTGACCAAGGATATTCTCATATTCAAATATCTCCCGCACAAAAATCAAATCCAGGGCCTTTTCCTTCTCCTGTGGAATGGGCACAACGTTATCAACCAGTTGATTACAGCATTATTGAAGGTCTGGGCTCAGAAAGCGATCTACAAGATCTGACCAATAAAGCCCATAGCTGTAACGTCAAGGTGATTGCTGATGTCGTTTTCAACCATATGGCAGATTTAGATGGCGGCGAGGACTTTGAAAATTTAAACAAATATTCTGGTCTTTCTCCCGATGACTTTAATACCGTTGCTTCTAATCCTGGTCAGAAACCCTGCGACATCAACTATAGCGATGGCAATCGAGATTCCGAAATAAATTGCTGGCTATCGACTCTTCCTGATCTCAAGTTCACTGATAATGTGAAATCTATCCAAAAAGCCCATCTCAAGAAGCTCCTTGACTTAGGAATTGATGGCTTTAGGTTCGATGCGGCGAAGCATATGCCTAACCCTGTACTTCAAGAATATATTAACTATATCAATAGTGAAAGCAATGGCGAGACCTGGAATTATCTGGAAGTGATCGAAGATGGCGACACCCGAGCTGAAGACTACAATTCTATTGCGGCTGTGACCGATTTCAGACTCTATAACTCGATGAAAGATGCTTTTACCTTTGGTGGAGATTTGCGATCGCTGCCAGCCAATGCAGTTAATGATCCTCGTAGTGTTACCTTCGGCCAAAATCATGACACGATCGCGGAAATCAGAATCAACGGGCAAGGTGCGATTAATCCCTATGACGATATAACCGATTCTTACTTAGCTACGGCTTATATTTTGGCAAGAGAAGATGGAACGCCTCTAATTTTTAACGCAGATAATCTTAATTCTCCCTATATTCAATATGGGGTTAAATTTCGCCAGATTATGAAGCAAAGAGGACAAGAAGGCAAAAATGTTCAAGAAAATATTTTGCGAGTTCTCAATAGTCCAACTGTTTTATTAATGGAGAGAGGGGCAGAAGGCTTCTTCGTGGAGAATAAAGGGATCGGTAGATTTGATATTCCTGTGCTGGATTTGACATTGAGTAATCTAGTCGGATGTTACCAGGAGTTACGTAATGATTTTACTGTCGCGATCGAAAATCGTGATGGACAAAAATTTGTTACTCGCTGGGGCACCAATGATAGAGGTGGTTTGGCAATAGAAGGTCGTGATGCTCTCTATTTTATTCGGACACCATTTTCTGAATGTAATTAAATAGCAATGTCATCCTGTAAGGGCGATTGTCGAATTGCCCTTACCAGAATTATCTATGGTGAACATTATTTAATTTGGTATCAGAAAATCCCGATTTTTTAGAGAATTTCCGTAACCAAAAACCTCCAAACACCGCAATTATCAAGGATATCCATCCTGTAACAGGTTGTAAGAGAAGAAAACCACCGATCGCAAACATTGAACCAAATAATAGCAAGATCGCCGCCGAAACTTTGAGTAAATCTTGCTTAAGATCTTGCGCAGGTAAAACCCCTGTACGTTTTCTTTGCCTGAGCCAACCAACACCTCCTGGACGGACACGTAAATAAAACTGATCTAAAATTTCATCGGATTCTGGAGGAGTTAGATACATGGTGCTAATCCAGATAATGGCTGTAACAGTGGAAATAAATAGTAACCGATAACCAAAATCAGGAAAAATAGCGCTAAAACCAGGAATAACACTCAGGCTTAAGCCAATAACAAATCCACTAACCATGGCGGCTAATTCCGCTGCGGCATTAATGCGCCACCAAAACCAGCGCAATACTAAAACTAAACCTGGTCCTGTACCGATCGCGATTACCAAACGGAAAACTGTCGTGATATCCTTAGCAAAAAATGCTGCGATCGCGCCAAAGATCGTAACCATAACTGATGCCATTCTTCCAACCATCACCAATTC
Organism: Cyanobacteria bacterium P01_F01_bin.143; assembly: GCA_039190385.1. Classification (GTDB taxonomy): domain Bacteria; phylum Cyanobacteriota; class Cyanobacteriia; order Cyanobacteriales; family Xenococcaceae; genus Xenococcus. Next base: position 6,734 of record JBCCYD010000033.1, read on the forward strand.
AGTTTGATTTGCATCGGGCTTAATAAAACGCAGGAACAAGTCATTGGTTAAATAAGATGCGCCCCAATTAATTGAAGTTGAAACTGTACTCATGAAAGCTGCAATCAAAGATGCCACTACTAATCCCAAAATCACTGGTGGTAAAAAATCTAACATCAACTTGGGATAGCCTAATTCGCGATCGCCCAAGTCAGGATAAATTACGATTGCGGCCAAAGCAACTAAAATCCAAGGCCAAGTACGAATAATATAGTGCAAAATATTAAAAAACCAGGATGCTTTCTCTGCTTCAGCTTCGTCCTTAGCAGCAGCAATCCGCTGGACAAATTCACCCCCGCCATCACTGCGTCGAAATGACCACCATTGCAGAAAAATATAAGCAGAAAAAGTTGTCGCGGTAATTCCTGCGGCCTCATTCCAGGCAATTCCTCCCTGATTTAAAGTTAGGGGAAAAAAGGCTAAGACATCTAGATCACTTGTTTGTTGGACTTGGGAAACCAGTTCACTAATTCCCCCAATATTTAATACTGCTACAATAGCAACTGCGATCGCGCCGATTAAACCCAAGAAAAATTGAAAGAAATCTGTTGCTACAACGCCCCATAATCCAGAAAACCCCGAATAAATTAAAACAAAAATACTAACGGCAATCACACTCCAAATTTTGGCATGATCTCCAGGAGTTAAGCCCAAACTTTGCCATAAACCCAAAGCCTCCACTACTTTGACCATTGCCAGCATGGCATAACCAATCCCAATGCAATTAATTGGTACGGCAAATAAAAATGCTTTGATACCTCGTAGAGCTGCGGCAGTGTCTCCACCATAACGCATCTCAGTTAACTCTGCATCTGTGACAATTTCTGATCTTCGCCAGAGTCTAGCAAAAACATAGATTAAGACAACATGAGCAATTCCAAAACTCCACCATTCCCAGTTACCCGCAATGCCTCGGCTCGCTACCACTCCACAAATATATAAAGGTGTATCAATAGAGAAAGTAGTTGCTGCCATACTGGTTCCTGCCAACCACCAAGGTAGCGATCGCCCTGAAACGAAAAAATCGACTAAACTAGTAGCTGCGCGACGGGATAGATACAATCCCAATCCCATGGTGAAGCAAAAATACAATAGAACAATCAGCCAATCAATTAATTGCATTATTTCAAACTGTGAATACCTCCTCAGTAAACAGGATCAAAATCTAATTTATCTCTAAAATTGAGGAAAAATTAATATTTAAACTAATGAATAATCCTCAAACTTTAACCTCTGCTCTCAAAGAATGGGCGATCGCAGTTGAGGCTTTAGCCGTAGGAAAAACTATTATCCTCTTACGCAAAGGAGGCATTCGAGAAGATTCTCGAAATTTTCAAATTAAACACCAAAAAGTCTGGCTCTATCCGACTTATGAGCATCAAAAACCCCATTTACTCAAACCAGAATATGCAGACAAAGTCACTGTAGTAGATTCAGGCTGGCATCCTGAAACAGTCACTATTCGTAGCTATGCCAATATTACTCAAGTTTCCTTAGTCAATAGATTAGAAACCCTAAAAGCTTTGGAACCATATCATGTTTGGAATGAGCAAATGCTACGCGATCGCCTAAAATGGAAAGCCCGTCAACCCTTATCCATTCTTTTCCTGCGAGTTTATAATTTATCTCAACCTCTCAGTATTCCCTACGATACTAGTTATGGTGGTTGTAAATCCTGGATTGATTTAGTTGAACCTATTTCTTTAAGAGAACTCAAACCAGTTTTGGACGATAGCAGCTATCAAAGTCAAGTCGAAAAAATTCTGAGTCATATAAACTAGAATTTTCCAGTAATTTTACTTAATCAGAAATTATTAATAAATTACGTATTTTTAAGCATGACATTATAGAAAAAATAAAATTTAGTAGTAGAGTTATGATTTATAAAGAAGAACCTTTTATCTTTAATTTCTATTAGGTTGATTTATTTTCACCCCCGAAACTATGAATTCCCGAATTCTTTCTGATGCCCCACCATATATCCAGCATACAGATATTTTGATGGACAAAATGTCTAATCGCTATCGAGTGGTAGTTGCTGTAGCCAGACGAGCTAAACAAAAACAATATTGGGATGACGAACCAGAAGTCACGACTAAATCCTCTACAATTAAGAGTATTTCTCGGACGATTAAGGAGATGGCTGATGAATTAATTCTCGAAGACACATTGTCTTGCGAGGTGGAATAGTTTTTAACTAATTTAACTGAAACTTTTGTTGCTGAGGGTGTGATCTCACTAGATGGGATTTCACCCTCATTTTTTTCTAATTAACTAGATAAATCTTCTGTTTTTTTACTAGTTTTACCGATCCGGTTCAACAAATGAATCATTTCATCGCCTCTTTCTAAGGAACGATCTTCGAGAAAAGTAACTTCAGGAGAACGTCTGAGCCTGATTCGATGGCCCAATTCTCGGCGCACAAAATGTTGGGAAGCACGCAGACCCTCCATTGTTTCTTCTCTGGCTTCTTCTGTGCCATAGATGCTGACGAATATAGTAGCGTGCTGCAAATCCCCAGAAACATCGACATCTGTAATACTAACCATTCCTGAACCCACACGGTCATCTTTGATGCCGTTGATGAGCATTTGACTAACTTCTCGTTTAATTAGGGAAGACACCCGAGAAACCCGACGACTATTAGCCACAACTTTATACTCTCCAATTCTAGATACTTGAAATCCATCTTCAAAAATAACATTTAACAGCATAAGTGAGTAATAATTAAGAAATTCATTTTTCAAATTTCTTGAGGATAGATGAGTTCAAAACTGATTTTATTTATTGATGATGAGGAAGATATTCAAACCTTAGTCAGTTTTTGTTTTGATTTGGAAGCTGGTTGGCAATTAATTACTGCTTCTTCTGGTATAGAGGGAATTGCGATCGCTGAAGTTAAACAACCAGATGCTATTTTACTAGATGTCATGATGCCGGAACTTGATGGTCTCCAAACTCTAGCCAAGTTGCAGCATAATCCGCAAACACAGCATATTCCCGTCATTTTTATTACCGCGAAAGTTCAATCCAGCGATCGCCTTGCTTTTTATAACGCAGGAGCCCAAGGAGTGATTACTAAGCCTTTTGATGCTCTAACCTTGACAAGCCAAATTACTGGCTTCTTGGGATGGGAAAATATAATGAAGGGAAAGTCATAACAAATTCATAACTAATGTTTCTCTTCACAAGTTCTTCATTTTTAATCTCTAAGGTTTGGTGAGTAATCGAATATTAAGCTTCGATAAAAACCCATGATTGCCATACCCGCATTAAAAATCGACAAGTCAAAGACAGCGCAGACAACTCGGCCTGTACAACCAAAAATCATTATGGTTTTCAGCAATGCTCAGGATTTGAGGAGGATTATTCAACTGAGTTTTGAAGAAATCGCGGGGTGGCAAGTTTTGGTAGCTGATTTGGATTCTCAAGATTTGACTTTTGTCTCATTAATTCAGCCAGATGTCATTTTATTAGATACCAATTTGCCGAACTCCAACGAATTGCGAATCTTACAAAGGATTCAAAGATATCCTAATATTCAACATATTCCAATTGTGTTGTTGGCAGCTCGAATCTTTAATCGCGATCGCAGGTTCTATCATAGTTTGGGAATTGTCGCTGCGATCGCAAAACCCTGTGACATGGTGACTTTGGCTACCAAAATATCTCAAAGATTAAATTGGGATTGGCATAAAATCTAAACAGCTCCAAGTCTAGGCTTAATTCAATTTTTTCTCCTTGTCAATTAACAAAATCTTATAGCCAATAGCAAACTAATTTTAAACAAGTTATGACTTCAGGAATTAGTCAACAATAGGTAGCCATTCTTCACAAGTTCCTCAAATTTGTAAAGTAGAATAATAGTTAAGCTTGGATAAGAATCAAGAATAACTTTAAAAGTTTTTTACATTTTTTATAAGATCAAATTATTTTTTTCCCACCAAAACCGCCATGAACACTCCCACCATTTGCCCTTGTTGCTCGGAAAATATGCTGCACCACCTCAGCGGCCGCAGAGACTATTGGTTTTGTCCTAGTTGCCGACAAGAAATGCCCAATCTTGATGCAGTCAAAAGAAATCACTCCCATCGTCAAACTAAGATTATAAATTTATCCATGAGTCTTGATTTGACATCAAAAATGCTCCTTGCTTGACGCTGCTCCCGAGCAAATAACAAATTAAAAAATAATGTGCTGATCTTCATAAAGTTCCGTAAACTGGATTGTGGCTTAATTAGTCACTTGAATATTTTGGCAGGAGAAATCCAGGAGAGAGATCATTGCAGCAACTATTTAAACCAGAGGAATGGTTTAGTAATGTTAAGGGGGATTTTTTAGCCGGAGCAGTTGTGGCCTTAGCCCTAATTCCCGAAGCGATCGCGTTTTCGATTATCGCAGGAGTTGACCCCAAAGTGGGCTTGTATGCCTCTTTTACTATTGCGATAATTACTTCCTTTCTTGGTGGTCGTCCTGCAATGATTTCGGCTGCTACAGGGGCAACAGCATTGTTAATGACCCCTCTAGTCGGAGATCACGAAAATGGCCTACAATATCTCTTCGCCGCAACTATTCTCACTGGAGTTCTCCAACTTATTTGGGGCTTCATTAAAGTTGGTAATCAAATAAAATTTGTTTCACGGGCGGTGATGATTGGCTTTGTCAATGCCCTGGCAATTCTAATTTTTATGGCACAATTGCCCCAGTTTGAGAATGCTTCCTGGGTCGTCTATGCAATGGTTGCCGGTGGATTAGCAATTATTTACCTGCTACCTCGCCTCACGAAAGCTGTGCCTTCGCCTTTGGTAGCAATCATCATCATTACCCTAATTTCTCTAGCTACAGGCAGTACAGTCCCGACCGTAGGCGATATGGGAGAGTTGCCAACTACTTTACCTAGTTTTAGTCTTCCGCAAGTACCTTTTAATTTAGAAACATTAAAGATTATTTTTCCTACGGCTTTGGCTATATCAATGGTAGGCTTATTAGAATCATTTTTAACAGCTAATGTTGTCGATGAGCTGACTGATACTGCCAGCGATAAAAATCGAGAAGCCAAGGCTCAAGGAGTAGCCAATTTTATTACTGGTTTTTTCGGTGGTATGGCAGGTTGTGCCATGATCGGACAATCGGTAATTAATGTTCAATCTGGAGGTCGGACTCGCCTTTCTACTTTGAGTGCAGGAGTTTTGCTACTATTTTTTATGCTGGTTGTGGCTAAATGGGTAGAAATTATTCCCATGGCAGCATTAGTTGCGGTGATGATTATGGTTTCTATTGGGACATTTAGCTGGGGATCTTTGCGCAATATCAATAAAATACCCCGTAGCGAAACCGCGGTTATGTTAACAACGGTGGTAATTACAGTGTTTTCCCATAATTTGGCAATGGGAGTTTTTGCCGGAATTGCTTTGAATGCTGTCTTATTTGCTCGTAAACTGGCGGATTTGGTTTTTGTTGATTCATTGCTGAGTCCTGATGGGAATAATCGTATTTATAATGTGGCTGGTCAAATTTTCTTTGTTTCTGTTAATCATTTCTTAAAGGCTTTTGACTTTCAAGAAGATCTAGAATCTGTCAAGATTGATCTAACTCATGCTCATTTATGGGATCAGTCTGCGATCGCCGCGATCGATAAGGTAGTCTTAAATTTCCGCCGTAAAGGTGCTGAAGTAAATTTAGTTGGTCTAAATGAAGCTAGTGCCACTTTAATTGATAAACTTGCTGTTCATGACAAGTCTGACGATCTACATGATTTAAGTAGCCATTGAAAAAGTAATAAGTAATGAGTAATGAGTAATGAGTAATGAGTAATGAGTAATGAGTAATGAGTAATAAGTAATGAGTAAATTATCTTTTAGGTATACATTAATAATCAACAAACAATGAAAATACTGCTATGTACTGATGGTTCATTATCTTCTCAAGTTAGCTATGAATATGTAGCTTGGCTAGGAAGTCAAATAGAGGTAGAAATAGAAATATTATATGTAACAGATCAAAGAAAAGTACAAGCAGTTAAGACTAAAGATTTTAGTGGCAGTATTGGCATAGATTCCTATCAAAATCTCTTGGATAAGTTGGTAGAAATTGAAAGTGAAAGTGCCAAAATTAATCATCAAAGAGCTAAATACATTCTCCAAGAAGCTAAGTCTTTTTTAGAAGGCAAAGGAATCACCAAAGTTAAAATTACCCATACTACCGGTTTTTTAGTCGATCAATTTTACAAGTTTGAACCCAATGCTGATTTAATTATTTTGGGTAAAAGAGGAGAAAATGCCAATTTTGCCGCAGCGCATTTAGGTTCTAATACAGAAAGAATAATCAGAGCTAGTCATAAACCTTGTTTGGTTACTCCCAGAGCTTTTAGCCCAGTAAATCGGATTTTATTAGCCTATGACGGAGGGAAAAGCTGTCAAAAAGCGATCGAATATCTAACAAATTTATCAGCTTTTAAACCATTAGAGTTACATATCATTAGTGTTGCTCATCATGATGGAAAAAATGCCACTCAACATCTTGAAGAAGCTAAAAATATTGCGAGGAATAAAGAATTTAATCCAATTTGCAATATTCTTTTTGGCGATACCGAACCAGAAATGGAAAAATATGTCGCTGAACAGAATATAGATTTTCTAATTATGGGAGCTTATGGCCATAGTCGAATTCGTAACCTTGTAATTGGTAGTACCACAGCCCAGATGTTGCAGGGATCTCAGATTCCTATTTTGTTATTTAGATAGCGAATTCCAAAAGTACTCTTACAAAAACAATTTTTAAGAAGGTTATGTAGTTTGAAACATAATCCAAGACAAAAAGAAATTAGCAATAAAAATAGCCAACAAAGCTGTTACCACTGCTGTGGTAGTTGACTGTCCAACACCCTTGGCGCCTCCTGTGGTAGTCATTCCCCAACTACAACCAATAACCGCGACTAAACCACCAAAAACCACAGACTTAATCATGGCAGTCCATAAATCCCAAACCTTTAAAAAATTCTGTATCGAGTCAATAAATACTACAGGAGAAATATCAAAGAAACCATCAGCAATTAACAATCCACCAATAAGCCCCACAATCAAAGACAAAAACGTCAAGATAGGCAACATTAAGCAGCAAGCAATGACCCGAGGCACTACTAAATAATCTATCGGATCAGTTTTGAGAATATAGAGGGCATCAATTTGTTCGGTAACTCGCATTGTGCCAATTTCTGCGGCAAAAGCAGAACCAACCCGGCCTGCGATAACTACTGCGGTTAACACAGGAGCTAATTCCCTAGTTAGGGCTAAAGCCAAGACGCCACCAACAACTCGCCCTGCGCCAAAATAGAGAAATTCTTTGGCCACCTGAATTGTAAACACCATGCCGACAAAACTTGCCGTCAAAAGCGCAATTCCTAAAGAATCTGGCCCAACTATAATCATTTGCGCCAATGTATTGCGACGATTAATTTTTCCTTGGACTAAATGAACTAAGGTTTGTCCTGCCAAAAAAAACGCTGCGATCAATCTCTGAATCCATACATTAATTCCACTACTTGAACCCTTTCCACTTGCCATATTTTATTGGTTATTTGCGATGGGCAATATTCATCTCGTTTTAAGAAACAAGAAATATACGAATCAGTAGATGATCTTACAGTATTTAACAGAAAAAGTTATTCCTCATCTTTTTCAATGCGGAACCGTTCTACAGAGGATAACAGGTCACGGGCAATACTAACCAGACTTTGCAGCGAACCCGCAACCCGTTGTGATTCTTGAGATGTTGCTTGGGCTGTCAACTCTACAGATTGCATTACTTGAGCTACTGCACGAGAATTTTCCCTTTGTTCTACGGTATCAGCCGTAATAGAACGGACAAGAGTATCAATACGATTTGATACTTGAATAATATCTTCCAATGCTGTTTTCGCTTGTTCTGCCCTATCTGTAACTTCAATTACCTCCTGAATACCTTCTTCCATGGCTGTCATAACAGAGCCAGTCTCACTTTGAATTTGTAATACAATTTGCTCAATTTCTTTAAGTGACTTTCCTGATCTATCTGCTAATTGACGAACTTCATCGGCGACCACAGCAAAACCACGACCGGCTTCTCCTGCTTTTGCCGCTTGAATTGAGGCATTAAGTGCTAGCTGGTTGGTTCTTTCGGCAATTTGGGAAATTAGCAGGACGATTTTCGAGATTTCCTGAGAAGCTTCTGCCAGTCGTTTTACTTTCCGGGCAGTTTCAGAGACCGTTTCCCTAATCTGGAAGATTCCTGCTACCGTACTTTCTACAGCTTTACCGCCTCTGAGAGCTGTTACCGACGATGAACGGGCTACTTCTTCTGCTTCACGAGCATTTTCTGCTACACGCTCGATCGATTCGGTCATCATTTGTACCGAGTTGAGAGTTACGGCTAATTCTTCTGCCATTCGCAGAGCTTCGCTGGATTGATTACGGGCGAATAATTCACTATCGGTCGAACTTTTGTTTACCTGTTCGGCAGCTTGTTTTACTTGGCGGACGATTTCTCGCAGACTTTGAATTGTTAAGTTAAAGGCGTCAGCTACCGCACCTAAGACATCGGCGGTGACTGTAGCTTGCACTGTTAAATCCCCTCTAGCTGCGCCTTCCACATCATCTAGGAGGCGAATTACTTGGCGTTGTAAATCCTCTTTGGCTTGTTCGGTTTCTTCAGCTCTTCTTTGGGCTTCTTGAGTAGTGGTTAGAATGACTCGCGTCATGCGATTGAAGCCAGTTGCTAGCTTACCAAATTCATCTTGAGAGTATACAGTGGCTTTGGCGTTGAGATTTCCTTGATAGACATCGTCAAATTGACTTTGTAAGTTCTCAGTCGCTTGTTGTATTTGTTTATTGATTACAGTGCCAAAAATCATTGCTGTGCTAAAGCTTGTGGCTCCAGCAACCAATGAAATTAAACTTAAGGGGAGAAATGCGACTTTGTCTTTGAGGTTTCCTTTCGTGACAATTCCTACCGCGATCGCAGAAACCAAGCCAGTAGATAATGCAGTTATGAATAACTTTTTCTTGATAGAGGAGTTAACAAATCCCGCAAAAGCACCCTGCTTAACCTCAACTACGGGCTCAATATCAGACTCGGGCGCCACAACATCTAATTGACTACTGCCAATACTATTCTCGATCTGACTAATATCAGAACTAGAACTAGCGAAACTAGAATCTTCATATTCCATCATATTGCTAGATGGCAGACTTGAACTATCTTCTCCTACCTCCTGAGAGACATTAAACAATCCCGTATCAGGAAGTCCTTGTTCTAATTCCTCTAAATCGAAGAAACTACTATCTATTTCATCAAACTCAAGCTCATCTTGATAATCTAATCCATATTGTTCTGAAGATTCTTCTATATTGAATCCTCCCGAATTCTCGATCGCAAAGGGTTCTGTTAAGACAGTATCAATCTCAATTTCAGAATTATCTCCAGCGTCATGTTCCTCTTCAAAATTATTCTTGTTCCCATTCTCAAGTTCAAATTCAGCAAATGAATTAGCAATATAATCATCATCTAGATCTTCTAGATCTTCTTCTTCATCCACCATAAACGTTGAACTATTATGAATAGAAGAGCTAACTTTTCCCGCCTCTTCGTTTACTTCATCCAAAGGAAGATCTGGCAATTCATAATTCTCATCATCATCCGATTCTTCTAAAGAGTTGCCCGCTGCTTTCTCTAATTCTGAAACACTAAAATTAGCGAAAGTATCTTCTTCATCTGGATTATCTGACCAAGCGTCTAGATTATTGTCCTCAGATTCGGCCGTAAAAGGATTACTAAAATCATCAGAAAAATCTTGTTCATCGGAATCATTTTCCTCTGACAAAGCAAAATCATATTGGTCACTAATATCAGTTGAAGAGTCTAAGCCATTCTCCCCCTCTGAAAAATCGGCACCATCCCAATTATTATCATTAAGATCGTTAATTTCGTCTATTTCATAGTCCTGCTCAAACAGACCTTCATTTTCAGCTTGTTGTTGCAATTGCTTAACTTGCTCAATGCCGTTATAGGCAAAATCTAATAATCCTTGTTCTTGGCTCAACTCTAAAACAGCTTCATAATGTTGTTGTGCCAACTCATAATTTTGGAATCCGTAACAATAAATATGACCTCTGAGTAATAAGACATTGGGATTATCGGAAAATTCTTCAACCAGACGATCTATAATTTCAGCTGCTTGAGTAAAATTCCCCTGCAAATAAGCCTTCTCTGCCTGTGCGTAATCTTGCGAATAATTAGTTCCTGATGCCATTTTCTTTATATATAATTTAATTTAAAGGTACCTTTATACTGTGCTAATAGCTATTATTTATTAACGCTCAAGCAACAATATTTTTTACAATATTTTAGATATAAGTATTAACGTGATTAATACCACATTTTACAGTATTGTTTATTAGGCTCCCCATCGGGCAGAACGTAATAATTTAAAAGCATCTAGAAGATTTAATACCTCTTTTTTATCCTCTTGCCATTTCCATTGACCCGCAATAAAAGGAGACATACTATCTGGTACATCAGAGGCAATTTCTAAGTTTTCGAGATCCAACCAATCCATATCTCCAATTCTTTCAATAGCTAATCCTAAAACCTGTTCTTGATTTTCAATTGCAATTACTGGGATATTAGGTCTATCGGTATTTAAACTATTTGAATCACCCAAAAATTGACCCAAATCAGCCACCCAAACTATTTTTCCCCTGAGATTTATTGTCCCTAGTAATAAGGGAGAAGCATTGGGAATAGGGGCAATTTCATCTGGGGTTTGTTGAGTTACCTCTGCAATGTCGGTTGCTGGCAGCGCAAATTCCTTCCCCGAAGCTAAATAAAATCGCAGATGCAATTCACCTTCAGGATTTTCCAACGATTGTAAATCTAAAGAAAGGTCTTGACCGTTACCAACGAATATATCTGGATTAGTAACCATGTAATTTTAGAATAGTAAATATTAGTCTTGGTAAATTTTTAGATTTTTTAGCTGAAGCCAGAAAATGAATAAATTAGTTATGATATGCTAACTTAAATCATGCTCTCAGCAATTGCTTCACCGTACCAATCAACTCTACCGGTTGAAATGGCTTGGCGATGTAAGCATCTGCTCCTTGCTTCATTCCCCAGTAGCGATCAAACTCTTCTCCTTTCGAAGAACACATCACTACAGGTACATTTTGGGTTTTGGGATCTGACTTTAGACGACGACAGAGTTCATAACCATTCATCCTGGGCATTACAATATCCATGACTACTATATCTGGGTTGAACTTTTCTAGATACTCCAATGCTTCTACCCCATCAGAAGCGACGACAACCTTGAGTCCACTTCCTTTAAGTAGATCTGAGATCATCTGTCTTTGTGCTAAACTGTCTTCCACGATTAGAACTTTGCTCATAACACGCTATCTGCAAAAATCCATACTCAATTACTTAAAGTTTACTTTGTGACAAATAGAATTGACGAGTGACCCTGCGGATTAAAAACCCGCTCGCCCAGCTTTGTGTTCTGGGTTTATCCAGATTAGTTCTCTGGACTAAGGAAAGCACTAGTAAGAATTAACCTTAATTCAAGGCTCGCTCTCCAATTCCGAGGATACATCTCACTTTGATTAATGGATATCCTCTTAGCTTCAGAATATACTCTACATTTTCACTAACCGCCACATATATAATTTAATTATCAAAAATTTGCATAATAGTCAGATATACACCTTGGCAACCAATTCTGATGCTGGTTATCCTGGATGAGTAGTCATACTGCAATAAATTTATTGATTAAATTTTTTAGTTCTACGAAAAAAGTTATAACAAAACAAAATTTTCATTCATAACCTCAATTTAAGTAGGGTAATTCGCAGTTTAGTCATAAAAACCGAGGGGATTGCAAGAGTGCGATATCTGGCAGAAATACAGAAACAAAGTAAAGGATTCATGGGCGGTTTTGATACCAAACTCAAGCTGTTAGCATGTCAAAGAAATGATCGTAGTTGGAGTGTTGTACCTGGCAATGAGTTTATTGAGACTGATGATACAGGTAATTTGGGAGATGGAGCTTTAGTAATTGTCAATATTACTAATCGCCAAGTTCAGGGGAAAATAGAAACGGCTAGCAAAGAAATGATCGTCATTTTGCAGGGATTTTCCCGTTTACTGGATAAAACAAAAAGTCAAGAAAACGAAATTGAAGTCTGGAAAGAATCCTTAACTATTCAAAGTGAAGAATTAAGCCGTCGTGAAATAGAGATGGAGAATCGCCTCGAACAGCTAGAACAGATGGAAGAAGAATCTGAAAAGTTTGAGGAGCAACGTCAAGAAATTGCGGCAGCACGCCAAGAAGCAGAGCAAATAAAAACTCAATTTGAGTCTAAATCCCAAGAATTAGAGCAAGCTTGGGAGCAGCTTAGAGGCGAACAAAATCTTCTCGAACAAAAAATACGAGATTCTAAATTGATAGATGAATCTCAGGCAGACGAAATATTAGCTTTGCTAGATGCTCTAAAGGCAGAAACAATTCCCACAGAGTCTATACAACAAAAATTACAACTAGCCTTTAAAGCAATTGAAGAGCAACAAGGCTTCTTTGACAAATATTGGCAAGAATTATCCCAAAAACAAAACAATGTGCCGAAATTCCAAAAAGAATGTTCACGACACAAATCGGAGCTTCAACAATGTCAACAAAATTGGGAAACTCTAACATCATCAGTAGCTCAAACGAGTCAAAAATTGCAAACAGCAAAAAAATCTCTAGAAATTAAGCAAGATTTAATTCAGGTTTTAGAAGCCCAAGAGCAAGCACAAACGGAAATAGAAGAATCATTTGAGCGCATGGGCATTGAATCTTCAGGAGCTAGTTTAGATCAACAATTAGATTTTAAAGCATTAGAAAATATGCCTCTTCCTGAACTAGAAGAAATGGTGGCAAATTTACAAAAAGATTTGGAAAAAGTAGCTAGATTTGTAAGCGATCAAGAGGAAGAATTAAGTTGGCAATGTAAAGCTGTAGAAGAGCTAGAACAAAAAATCAACGAAGCTAGTGAGTTTGATCGTCTCTCTTTAGAACAAGAATTAGCCGAAGAGAAAGAAGCGAAAAAGATGTTGGATAAAACATTAATTGGTCAACGTCGTTCTCTTAAGGAAAGACATGAAGTTTTATTACAGCATTCTAGGATTCTGAAACGGCGTCAAGGGATTATTGATCTTGATTCGGAATTGCAAGCGATTAATTTGGAACCAATTAAAAATCTTGTCCAGCAAGGTAAATTGAAATTAAACCAGAAGCAGTCTCAAATCAAAGAAGAAATCCAACAAATTCAACTTGAGATAGAACAATTAGAAGCAGAAGTTAAGCAACAACAGGCTGATACCGAAGATCTTCGCCAGGAAGTCGAGCAAAAGCAGGATTCTTGGCAACAAGCTAAGATTACACTTGCTAAAGTACAAGCCAAAATTGATTTTTACCAAAAAACTTTGCAACCTTTGCAAGATATTTTAAATAATCATAGACAGGACATAGAAGAATTAGAAGCTTCTGTTGCTAGCGATAACCAAACGGAACAGAGCCAAAATCAGGTTTTGACAGAAATAGATCGTATTATAAAAGAGCTAATTATGGTTCCCACCGGAGCAACTAACTAACAGTTATCAGTCATCAGTCATCAGTAATCAGTTTTTAATGATTAACATTGCAAGTTATTTTGCTCACTGCTCACCTAAAAGGTGGGGAATATAAAAGTCCTCCGTTGATCCAAAGATTGTTGAGTCCTCTTTCTAATTCGAAAGGTTGACCAATATTTCTTTCGTAGATTTCGCCATAATTACCAACATTTTTGATTATTCTGGCAGCGAAATCATTGGGTAATCCCATGTCTTCTCCGAGATTTCCTACTTGACCCAAAAATCTCTGAATTTGAGGATCTTCTGTATTGGCAAAACTACCAAGGTTTGCTGATGTAATGCCGAATTCTTCGGCCTGAACTAGAACATAAATTATCCATTTCACAGCATCAAACCATTGGGAATCTCCATTAGCGACCAACGGGCCTAGAGGCTCTTTTGATAACACAATGCCTAATAATTGATGATCTTGGGGATTTGCTAGTACGACACGCCTTGCTGTTAATTGAGAGCGATCGCTGGTTACGGCTTCACAGCGTCCTTGTTCATAAGCGGCATAAACGGCATCAGGATCATCAAAGACTACTGGCTCATAAGTTACTCCCAGTTTTCGCATCCGATCCGCTAAATTCTGTTCGGTAGTAGTTCCTGATAGAGCACAAATAGATTTTTCGTTAAGATCTTCTAATTTCCTAATATTACTTGCTTTAGTAACCATAATTCCTTGCCCGTCATAGAAAGTTGTGGGGGCAAATTCCATGCCAACAGAAGTATCTCGACTGACTGTCCAAGTAGTATTGCGGTTTAACAGATCCACTTCTCCTGAGATGACGGCAGTAAAACGTTCTGTGGCGCTAAGGTCACGAAATTCTACTTGGTTTGGATCATCAAATAATGCCGATGCGATCGCACGACAGACCTCGACATCCATTCCCGAATATTCTCCATTTTCATCAACAAAACTAAAACCTGGCAATTGACCATTAACTCCACAAATCAAATTTCCTCTAGTTTTCACAGTGTCTAAACGACTTGTCGATTCTTCTGTGGGGTTACCATCACTAGTAGTCGTTCCGCAACCACCTATGGATAAAGCGAGTAATATTGCAACAACAAGGGAACTCAATGGGAAATTAAAAATATTCTTTTTGATCATGATTAATTAATTGCTAGTTCTTCGTAATCTCAAGAGCGATCACTTTACTGAAGTTGAGAAGTGGTTTTCCAGACTTGATATTACTGGAAATTAGGTTCGATTGTGGCAAGAAAAATTAAAAAGTTTGCTATAATCAGTCTCGATAATCATAAAATCCCTAAAAATCATTGGGGTGCGTAGCTCAGCGGATAGAGCAACCGCCTTCTAAGCGGTCGGTCGAAGGTTCAAGTCCTTCCGCACCCGTTAAATAGTCAATACCTAATATATACCAGAAGCCATTTACTCATGCAAATACAGAAAATGTCATAATGCTTAGGCAATATTATTCAAATTGAGTAAAAAAAATATTATCTATGAAGCGTTTAGCACTTTTAAGCGTATCAGATAAAACTGGTATAGTAGAATTAGCTCGTCAACTTATAGAAGAATTTGAATTTGAAATTATTAGTAGTGGTGGCACTGCCAAAACTTTACAAGAAGCTGGCTTAAGCGTTACCAAAGTTAGTGATTATACAGGTTCTCCAGAAATTCTTGGCGGCAGAGTCAAGACTTTACATCCTCGGGTTCATGGTGGCATCTTAGCTCGAAGAAATCTACCAGAAGATATTGCTGATTTAGAAGCTAACGACATTCGTCCCTTAGATTTGGTAGCGGTTAATCTTTATCCTTTTGAAGAAACCATTGCCCAACCAGATGTAAGTTTGGCAGAGGCGATCGAAAAGATAGATATTGGAGGGCCTTGTATGTTAAGAGCTGCGGCGAAAAACTTTGCTAATCTCACTGTCTTATGTGATCCGAGTTTATATACAGAATATTTGACTGAATTAAAAGATAATCAAGGCGACCCATCTCTGGGATTTCGGCAAAAAATGGCAGGAATTGCTTTTACCCGTACCCAGGATTACGATCGCGCTATTACAAATTATTTTGCTAGCCTAAATTCCGATGATGAATTACCCACTAACTTTAATGTATCAGGGAAAAAGCTCCAAACCTTGCGTTATGGCGAAAATCCCCATCAACCGGCGGCTTGGTACAGTCTAGGAGAACCAAAGACCGGCTGGGCTAGTGCGACTAAACTACAAGGAAAAGAACTTAGCTACAATAATTTAGTTGATTTAGAAGCAGCACGCAGAATTATTTCTGAATTTCCTGCTACAGAACCAGCAGCCGCTGTTTTGAAACATACTAATCCCTGTGGTGTATCAGTGGGAAATAGTTTGGCGCAAGCTTATGAACAGGCTTTTAATGCTGATTCGATATCTGCATTTGGTGGTATTGTCACACTTAATCAACCGATTGATGCGGCGACAGCACAAGCTTTGACCAAAACCTTTTTAGAATGTGTGGTTGCCCCAGGATGCGATGAAGAGGCTCAAGCAATTTTACAAGCTAAATCTAAACTGAGAATTTTGTTATTACCCGATTTAGTAACAGGGGAAAAGAATACGATCAAGGCGATCGCAGGTGGACTACTAATTCAAACTAGTGACGATCTAGTAGAAAATCCTGAAAATTGGGAATTTGTTACCGAGAAAAAACCCACACCAGAAGAAATCGCAGAGATGTTATTTGCCCAAAAAGTAGTAAAGCATGTTAAATCCAATGCCATTATTGTTACAGGCGATCGCACTACCAGAGGTATTGGTGCAGGGCAAATGAATCGTGTCGGAGCAGTCAAGATTGCCTTAGAGCAAGCAGGAGACAAAACTCAAGGAGCCATTCTCGCTAGTGATGGATTTTTCCCCTTTGATGACTCGGTAAGAACTGCGGCGGCAGCAGGTATTAAAGCGATTATTCAACCAGGTGGTTCGATTCGAGACAAAGATTCTATTGCGGCGGCTAATGAATTAGGGATTGTTATGGTATTAAGTGGTGTGCGCCATTTCCTTCATTAACAGGCTTACACAATAAAAAGCAAAGGGTCGAAGAGAATATCTTCTTCACCCTTGCTCTTATTATTAGACAATTACTATTTACTTAGTTATTTCTCATCAGCATTCACAAGTTGAATATCAGAAAAGCTAAAAGTAGTTACTGTGGGCTGATTATTTTCTTCAGTTGTAATAATTCTATCGGTCAGAATATAGTAGCCTCCAAAATCACTAAACTTATCTTCAAAAGTAGTAATTGCGGTTTGAGGTTCACGAGTATCAGGGTCTACATAAAAAGACTCATATTTTTCTGATAAATAACCATTTTCTGTCATCACAGTTGAGAGAGTATTGATATTAACTACCTTGTCTCTGATGCGACGATTAACAAAACAGACAGTGTTATCGCGGACTTTATAACTATTGCCTTCAGAAGCACCTCCTAGCAATATCACGATCGCGCCTGTTTCATCTTTTTCGCCAAAAGAAAAAGTATTTTTGCCATGAGTCTCCTCAAAGCTACGTTTCACTCTATGGATTGTCATTTCCCAAAGTTGTCCCTGAATAGCTTTTTTGGCTTCGCTATTTTCAATACCTGAGACCTTAAAAGATAAATCAGAATTGACTTTAGCTTGTGCTGTATATTCGCTATCAGCGGTTTTCATTGTTACTTGAGTTTGATAACCAGGAAAGTTCTTGTCCCAAGTGTAGCGATTTTCGTAAGCTGAACGAAAAACATCTTGTGCGGTAAGAGTTTGAGTCATAGATTGTTCTTTGAAGAGTATTTTTAGTGATTAGACTGTAGTTCCACAGTATCAGAAGTAACGAATGGGGAATGTAGAGATTACCCATCCTCTTTTTTTTAGTCTTTATTTCCTCATTAATCAGCACTAGGTGCAAACTTCTTCTTAATTAAAGTATCCACAGAAAACAATCCTCCACCATTAACAGCGAATAAAAGATAACTTAAGCCATAAAGAGAAGCTGTTTCTAAAGGGGGAATAACAAAACCATCCATTTCCACATGAAAATAGATTGCGACCAACATTGTCACAACCAAAGAAAGCGCGCTCAATCTAGTAAACAAGCCCAGAGCTAATAAACCTGCACCAACAATTTCTGCATAAGCAGCACAATAGGTAAAAAAGATAGGAAAAGGTAATCCAATTACGGTTACAACATTCTCCGCAAATCCTGGGACATCTTCTAGTTTTTCAATACCGTTATGAATCATCAGTACACTAGCTAATATTCGGACTATCAACCAAACAATCTGAAACAAAATATTGTCGCTGGAATTGGATTGAAAAATCGCTGTTAGTAAAGAATTGTTTGTTTGAGTAGTAGCCATAATTTTGAAGTATTGTTAATTTTTGCAACTTTATAGTTAGTATAGATTATTCAAAATAATCTGATCAATCAAAAAAAAGTATCTGCATCAATAACAAAGCTCCATACACTAAAACTCACAGCACTGCTTGTAATAAAGATTCACATCAAGACTTTTAGATAACATATTCTGATGTCGTTAATTTCCACTAAAATCAATCAACACTTATTTTTTGTTTGCCTATATTTACTTAATTAATCAATTAATTTATTTTCGAAAATCAATTATAAATAAAAACATTATTATTGCTAATTTTATTG
>JBCCYD010000034.1:0-24919 GCA_039190385.1 Cyanobacteria bacterium P01_F01_bin.143
ATTTTCGACTGTCTCCTTTTCAAAAATTGGACTGGAAACGACACTCTCTTTTGTCTTTTAATTCAAGCTAATTTAGCTGCGATTACCCTGAATTTCATTGCCTTAGTAGAATCATAAAAAATATCGCTATATTCGCTTGCTAAATAGTTTTTGAGACTAGGATTTTTCTTAAGAATACGGTTGATTCTACTCCGAAAATTACTCACCTCTGCCATCCAACCATTACGACAGCGAGCAACCTCCGATCGCCAATACTTAAGCTTGAGAATATGCTCAATCAATCTTTGCATATAACTATCCAAAGCTCTTTTCTGGCTTGCTCCCATATCCTCAATTTCATCCAATAGACCATCCCAATCCATGTCCTGAAAATCTCGATTTTGAATTTTTACTTTTATCTCCTCAATCCAGAGATTAAAATCACTATCGTGTAATTGTTTTAAACTCATGTTCCTTCACCTAGTTGCGACTAAAGATCAGACAAATAATCAGAATCAAGAGTTTCAGAGGTAGAAATTTGTCGAATCATTATTAGAGTTAATTAGGGTAGAGTTAACAGTTCCAGACCAATTAACTGTATAGAGAAGACTGGAGAAAAAGTTAGCGTTTTCTCTTAACTCTTACCTCTTACCTTTTACCTTAAATTAACTGCCAATACCCAAGCTTCCAGCCAAACTGGGACTAAGAGGAATCAGGGTCGCTAACATCAGAAATAAAATCAATAAAGCCCAAGCAGCTCTGGTATCATCGGGCTCAGTAATTTCATTAAGCGCTGGTCTTTCTAAATCCCTTTGTAGAAATAGCACTAATACTACCCAATAAAGAGGAATGGGATTAGCCGGATTAAACAAAGCGACAATTCCTAAAATAACTAAACTCGCGATCGTGGTGCGTCGAGCAATTTTCCGTCCGTAAATAGCATGAACAATTCTCCCACCATCTAATTGACCAGCAGGAAGTAGATTTAACGCTGTAATAACTAAACCCAGCCAGCCCACAATCACTAAAGGACTAACATCTACGATCACTTCATGTAATTGAGAACCCAAAATTACCTTAGCGAGTGTTCCCACCAAAACTGATGCCGAGAAGAATTCCGTTGGCATTTGAAAAAGACTACCAGGATGGGAAAAAATTAAGCCCAAGATCAAAACAAATAAAGAGAGCGCTCCCCCAACTGCAGGCCCAGCAAAAGAAATATCAAACAAGGCATTTCTATTCGGTAATAGAGATTCAAAACGGGTAATCGCACCAAAAGAACCAATTTGCCAAGTCGGTAAAAAGAAAGGAATGCTAAGGTTGACATCATAACGTTTCGCGATCGCGGCATGACCAATTTCATGGGCGATTAAGATTAACCACAGTCCTAAAGTTAAAGGAATAGCTTCTTGATAACGTCCAAAATTACTAAACAAGTCAAAACCAAGCAATAAACTTGAAGCTTCCAAGCAAGTAACCAAAGTCGCAATCACCAATACTAAAGCCAGATTTTTTTGGGCCAGGGTTGTGGCCTGAGGATCATTCGTACTCGGTAAAACCACGATTACCGGCTTCTCTTCCGGGCTTTCAACCAAAAATAAGCGATACTTATCATCCAGTCTTTCTTGAAGTTTTCTTGTCAAAGTCTGATGAGATTTTTCTGGCTCTCCCCGAAGATTGCCCCGAAAAATTGCCCCCTCTTGATAAGAAATAGTTTCTGTGGCAAAAAAAGTATCAATGCCAAAAATTTCTTTGATTTTGATTAAATCCTCATCGGGAATCGGCACTAACTCTTCTGCCGCAGCCTGAGATGAGTTTAGCTCTGTTTGCTCTTGTTGATTCTGTGCTTCTTGTTGCAAACGTTCTGCTGCTTTGCGTTGCAATAATTCTTCTTGTCCGGCTGCTCTCATTTGTCGGCCTAGCAACATATAAACGGCAACTGAGGCAATCAGCAGAAATAAAATACCTACAAGATTGAGATAAATTCCCAAGGCAAATAGACCAAAAAATAGCAACCAGGGAGCCATTAACACGACTGATTGCAACCAAGCTAGAATCCCTAGCTTGCCATAAGCCTTGGAACGATTATATCCCCAGGCTAAAATTACAAAAGCAGCAAAGACAATCAGAAAAGTTGCTGTAGACTCCGATCCGTTAAACATTATGGTTACTAGTTGTTGTTCTCTATGTGGTGATAAAAGGTTCGCTCTTGATTGTAGACCGTTTTACCTTGCCAGCCTAGCAGCATAAAATTGGGGTGTGTCATCATTTGGGAAGTAATCTCTCAAGGCTTGTTGTATTATCCATCAGTAAAAATACTTAGAAAAACCAAGACTAAACAATATAATTAGACCTAATTTACATCAGGCGTTATTATGTAAAATGATGTTTTATTCAGATATTGTGCTTTTTGGTCAAGTATTTATACAATCTAATAAGTCAAATGACAAAAAAACCTGAACTTCATCGAATCAAGTGACATTGTAGTAACTACCAAAAGCAAGTAGTCAATCAACAAATTATTACTTAGATTCGTTATTAGGGGTTTTTTATTTAGTTCGTAACTAATAACAAAAAATCATAAAAATTATTTTCATTTAAGTTTCCCTTTGGAATGGCACAATCAAAAATAACTATGTCCGTCATGCCTCAAGAAGAACCGAATTTTGTTTTAATGAATAGAGAGTTCGATGATTTTTGGGATAACAAGATATTATCATTTACTGTAACTAAATATACGAAAATTCTCAGTTATGTACAAAAGCTGCCATTGGTAGACCCTTTGGCTTTCTTACAGAAATTCACAACTGAAGAGACAGTTTCTTTTTACTGGGAAAATCCCAATAAGAAAGAATCAATCGTAGCTTGTGGGATAACAAAAAAATCTCTGATAAAATCGGAAGCTAGATTTGAAGAAACACAGAATTTTATTGATAATTGTTTTACGCAAATTATTAGTAAAGGAGAAGTCGCTTTATCCGGAAGTTCTCCCCGAATCTTTTGTAGTTTTTCTTTCTTTGCCCAAACTGCTGGGAAGGATCAAGATTTTCCTCCAGCTACAGTTTTTTTGCCTCGTTTCCAACTAATAAAGAAGCATAAAAAATGCTTTTTGCTTGTCAATTATCCACTACAGAAACCCCAAGATGAATCAAGAATAATTAATCAATTAAATTACAAAATCACTACTACAGATTGGCAACAACAAGAAAACTTGGTTGTCGATGATCAAGCTAAATCTAGTTGGGAGGAAAAGAATATTTTTGCCCCCGAAGATGCTCAACATTTCAGAAATATAGTGGGTTCTGCATTAGAGTCGATCGCCACAAATGAATTTAGTAAAGTGGTTATAGCCCAAGCTGCCGATATTACCTCTGTTAATCCCTTCAAAATTATTCAATCTCTTCATAATCTAAGGAAAGGCTATCCAGATTGCTACATTTTTGCGATCGCCAATGGACAAGGCAAAAGCTTCATTGGAGCTAGTCCAGAACGATTAGTAAGCATTCAAAATAGACAATTAGTTACTGATGCTTTGGCTGGTTCTGCTCCTAGAGGAAAAACGAACGCCGAAGATGTCCATTGGGCCAACTTGCTTCTTAGAAGTAGGAAAGAAAAAAGAGAACATCAAGCCGTCAGCGATTTTTTGCTCAATCGCTTGCGACAAATCGGTCTCAAACCCTATCAATTACCTTTACAATTATTGCGACTTGCCAATATTCAGCATCTTTGGACCCCTATCTATGCCCATTTGCCCGAAGATATTGAGCCTTTGGATATCGTAGAGCAACTTCACCCGACACCAGCAGTCGCAGGAGTTGAGACGGAAATTGCTTGTGAGAAAATTCGCCATTACGAAAATTTTGATCGCTCTTTATATGCTGCCCCTTTAGGATGGGTTGATAATCAAGGCAATAGTGAATTTATTGTGGGAATTCGTTCTGCTCTCATAGAAGGTAAAAAGGCTCGTCTTTACGCTGGAGCAGGAATTGTTTCTGGCTCTAATCCTGATAAAGAATTTATTGAAATTCAATTAAAGTTACAGTCATTACTCAAAAACCTAGTTTAATTCCGTATGCTTGACTTCCGCAATGTTAATACTCTTTGGAGTTCAATTTTAGTTGCAACTTTTGTGAAACTGGGGTTAAAAACTGCCATTATCTGTCCTGGTTCTCGTTCTACACCTTTGACTGTGGCTTTTGCTAGCAATTGCGATGTAGAAACAATCCCTATTCTGGATGAACGTTCAGCAGCTTTTTTTGCTTTAGGCAAGGCGAAAAAGACTCATCTGCCAACGGCTTTAGTCTGCACTTCAGGAACGGCAGGGGCTAATTTTTATCCGGCAATTATTGAGGCTAAAGAAAGTAGAATTCCCCTGATTCTTTTAACTGCCGATCGCCCCCAGGAATTACGAAATTGTCATGCAGGACAAACTATCGATCAGATTAAACTTTATGGTAATTATCCTAATTGGTATACAGAATTAGCGATTTCTGAGGCCAATATGGAGATGCTATCTTATCTCAGACAAAATATTATTCACGCCTGGGAGCGATCGCTGTTTCCTAGTGCGGGAGTTGTGCATCTGAATTTGCCTTTTCGTGAACCTTTAGCTCCTCTTGCACAACCAGAAGTTCAGGCTCGGTCGGCAAATTTTCCCACAGAAGACTTTTTTTCCCATCTTAAATTTACTGATTTTTCTCAATCCAATTATTCTATTAAGCAGCTACCAGATTTTGACCGAGGCCAAGGCATTATTATTGCTGGTTTAGCAGAACCAAAAGATCCAGAATCATACTGCAAGGCGATCGCGTTAATTGCTGAAAAATTAAACTTTCCTGTGTTAGCCGAAGCTTTATCTCCCTTACGCAATTATGCAGCTCTCAATCCTAACTTAATTGTTACTTACGATCTTATTCTCAGAAATACAAATATCTCACAACAGTTAAAACCAAAAATTATTATTCAAGTTGGAGAACTTCCCACAAGTAAGATACTTAGACAATGGCTCCAACAATTGAATATTACTCGCTATATTATTGAATCGAGTTCAGAAAACCTTGATCCATTACATAGCAACACAATTCATTTACGAAGTTCTGCGATCGCGTTTGCCCATAACTTAAATATCAAACCAAACAATCAAGTCAATGATCAATATCTACAACAATGGTTAAACTTAGATCTCCAAGCCAGAAACGCGATCGCAGATAAAATGAAACCTCTAGATCTTCTCTATGAAGGAAAAGTTTCTTGGCTACTTTCACAACATTTACCAGATCAAACACCATTATTTATTGCCAACAGCATGTCGGTTCGGAACGTCGAATTTTTCTGGCAGCCCAATAATAAAAAAATCAGGCCATACTTCAGTCGTGGAGCAAATGGTATCGACGGAACCTTATCAACCGCCTTAGGTATCAGCGATCGCAATCAAAGCTCAGTATTACTAACAGGAGATTTAGCCTTACTGCATGATACCAATGGCTTTTTAATTAAAAATAAATTCCAAGGTCATCTAACAATTATTGTAATTAATAATAATGGTGGTGGTATTTTTAATATGTTACCAATTGCCCCATTTGACCCTCCCTTTGAAGAATATTTTGTGACACCTCAAGATATAGATTTATACCAGCTATGTACCACTTACGGAGTAGAACATAAATTTATTGATAGTTGGCAACACTTAATCCCTTTATTAAATTCTCTTCCTACAAAAGGAATTAGAGTTTTAGAAATCCCTACAAATGGAAAAGCAGATGCCTATTGGTTACAAACAAATTTACGGGAAATAGCCGAGAATTTGAACTTAGACAATAGGCAATAGAGGAGAGATAACTTTTGTACAAACGTGCCGCTGACTGTACAGACGTGCCGACGGCACGTCCCTACGCCATATTACTTTCAATTGCCCAACGAGCTAACTCAGTACGATTATTAAGACTTGTTTTGTTGAGCATATTAGAAACATGACTTTCAATGGTACGCTGACTGACATTAAGTTTTTCAGCGATTTCTCGGTTAGCCATTCCCTTTGCTACTAATTGAACTACCTTTAATTCTGTAGGAGTAAGTTCTACATTATTGGGAACCTGAATCGTGGAAACTCCATCCTTACCCAGCATACGACCTTGAGATAAGCGTTTAATTTGTTTTAAAGAAGATTCTACCTGGGCAACTAATTCTTCTGGCTCGAAAGGTTTTACCATATAAACATCAGCACCCTCATTTAGCCCTTTAACTCTATCTTGACTCTGTCCTTTTGCCGACAGAAATAGGACTGGGATCGTATTTGTCTGGGGTTCTTGACGAATATGTTTAACCAAAGAATAGCCATCCATCTCTGGCATCATAACGTCGCAAATAATCATATCTGGTATATTCTGATCTAGAACTTCCAAAGCCTCTCGACCATTTTCTGCTGTTACGACGTTGTATCCCCGAAATTCTAGGTAATCTTTAACTAGTAGAATTAAGTTGGGATCATCATCAATCAGCAGAAGCTTTTTATTGTCTTTTTGAGAGTTATCTTTCATAGGTATTACTATATTAATAATCTAAGTGCTGCTAGAGTAGATCTATTTTTGTCTGCCGACAGTTTATCTAGGCTTGAAGAAGTTTATCTGAAGAAGATATTCAGTTAAATTAGGAACAGGTATATGTACTTATTATAATCGTACATTATTTTAGATTACCTACTCTATAATCTAGCCCCATCACTAGTTTTTAACTTAAGTTTTTTCTGGTAAACTTTCTTTTGCGATAATAACCTCTAGTTCTAATTACGGCAAAGGTTTTACTATTGGGTAATTAATAGTACTTGAATATTTTCATTTTTATTGTTCAGTTATGGACAGTTTACCTGTAAGTATAATTACTAGAAGCAGGTTGCAAAGATTAAAAAATACTTTATTATTTTCTGTATTATTTTTGGGTTAAATAGTAATCATGAATTTTCCTTACGAACAAGTTAATAAATTGATACAATCCCGTCGTTCCACTAAGCCTCGCTATTTTAATGGAGAGAAAATTGCCGATGACCTAGTTTGGCAAATTTTGGAAAATGCGGGTTGGGCTCCTACTCATGGACTAACTCAACCTTGGCGATTTAAAGTTTTTACGGATGATGGTTTGGAAGAGTTGGCTAGTTTTCAGGCTGATTGGTATCAAAAACAGACGAGCGAGGAAAATTTTAATCCAGACAAGTATTCTCGTATGAAGACAAATATCCTTAAGTCTTCCCACGTTGTTATTATCTGTATGAAGCGCCAACAATCGGAGAAAATACCAGAAATAGAAGAAATTGAAGCGGTCGCTTGTGCTGTGCAAAATATGGCATTAACGGCAACTGCTTATGGAATTTGTAGCTTTTGGGGATCTGGCGGTGTTACCTATACTCAGGAGTTGAAGGATTTTCTGAGTTTGGGGAAAAAAGATCTTTGTTTAGGATATTTGTACTTGGGTTATAGCGACAATCCTGCGACAGTTAGTCGTCGCGATCCGATTAGAGACAAAGTTGAATGGGTTAATTCAGTTAATAGTTAGCAGCTCTAAAGCGATTGTCTTAAATGTCAAGTAGAATTTTCTAGTTGATGCGATCGCTTATAGTTAATTTAGCGATCGCTATTTAAGAAAAATCCGACGAAATATTAAATTCAATCGTCTATTAACTCAAAGCTAATTTACTTAAGTGAAAAACAACAACTCTCCATCACTAGACTTCGGATATTCGACCTTGCTTATTAGCTTCCCTGTCGGATCTACTACACTCACAGAACCACCAGAGTTTGTCAGTTGCATCGAATTCTGCGTAGAACGGGTTACCACTACACGAACAGGTTGGTTCGGCACAATATCCATACTTAATGGCTCTGGCCGATCCTTATGATCAATTAACTGGAAACCATCAAGAGTTATTATCCTGTCACTCCGGTTTTCGATCTCCACCCATTCTTTACCTGCTTCATCGGAACCAACGGGATTTGCCAAAATGGCCACTATGGCAATGTCACCCTGAATTTCACCCTGAATGGGTCCTGGATCTGGATCTGGTCCAGATTTCTTCAGCCTTAAAAATTTGGGAAAAAAGGAGCGTAAGCGATCTCCTCGCGTCTGATTCTCACGTGTTTCCATATACAGTACCAAGCTGTACACTGCATCATTGATTTCTACCTGCTTTTCCGTTCCTGAAAACTGACCATTAATACTTTCGTAATACGCCACCACCGGCATAGCTATCTGCAACTCTGGACTTGGTCCAACGAAAAAGCCTCCCAGATTCTTGCGCTTTCTCCTCATCGGCTTTCCATCCATATCCAACGGCGTGTATGTCATAGAAATTGTTGCCACATGTGGCACTGCGGCTCCGTCTGGAGATAGTCTACCTAAGTCATTATCATAGTTATAGCCGTTAAAATTGACTCTTCCACTTTCTTGATCGTACAAATATTTGGTCCAGCTATGATATCCGCCTACGCCGTTAGCACTAGGATTACTTTTACTCTCTCCCACCACAATATGTTCAAACCCTGAACTGAAAGGTATCGGATTGCCGTTGAAATAATTTGTGTAAATTTCAAACCATAACTTCTTCGTTACTGCCCGAAATTCTGCGGCATCTATATTCGCCTTAAGCTCGTCATTGATGTACTCTAAGGCCATTTGCATGACAGCAGTTTTCTCAATCTCATCCAAGAAAGTTTCAATCTCTCTATCCTCTACTTCATTATCTCCCAGATAATCCTCTGATTGACGAGCGTTAAATACATAGTTGTTCATCAACGCTTTGAACGCAACATAGGTTTTTCCTTCTAATTTATCTGAATTAAATTCTGCAATTAATGGATTAGGTGCATTATCCCCACCTCCAGAAGATAGCTCATTCTGCTCATCTAGTTTAATATCTGCATTCGGATTAACCCATTTGCCATCTCGACCCCTTGAGGTTACCGTACAACCATTATTCTCTGGTTTGATATCAAGCTCCCATAACTCCTGATAAATATTACGAGCCATAATTTTCTCCTTTCTTGTTTATATGTATTGATATGTATTCCTAGAGGAAATAATGCTCTTTAATCCACAACAAATTAAATAAAACACACTTTAGGCAATATCTATTTAAAAAATTTTCATATTGCTTATTTATTAATTAATTCTAAAAGTTCAGTTTCTGTTAGTTCTGGAATGCCTAAGCCGCGCGCTTTAGTCAATTTAGATCCTGCATTTTCTCCTAATAATAAATAGTCAGTTTTTTTGCTAACTGAACCTGTTACTTTTCCGCCTGCTTGTTCAATTAATTCTTTAGCTTCGTTTCTCTTGAGACTAGGTAAAGTTCCTGTAATCACGAAAGTTTTGCCTATAAATATTTTCGTAACTTTAGATGATTCCTGATTATCAAAATCAGATACAGAAGCTTGTTCTCTAAATTGCAAACCTGCTGCTTGTAAAGATATTACTAGTTCTTGATTAGAACTATTTTTTAACCATTGAAAAACTGATTGGGCAATTTCTTCGCCGATACCATAAACAGCTTCGAGATCATAAATAGAAGCTTGCGTTAGTTTCTCTATATCAGTGAAATTTTCTGTCAATATCTTAGCGTTGACACTGCCAACATAGCGAATACCTAAACCGTATAATACTCGGTTATAGGATTGCTTTTTCGACTCTGCGATCGCGTTCACCAATTTCTGAGCAGACTTGTTTCCCATTCTCTCTAAACTGGCAATTTCTGCTACCGACAATTTATAAAGATCCGCGATCGATTTAACCAAATTATTCTTAATTAATAAGATTGCAATCTTTTCTCCCAAACCCCGAATATCCAAAGCATCACGGGATGCCCAATGAATTAGACTACCTCGCAAAATTGCCGGACAAGAACTATTGACACAGCGAGTTACCGATTCTCCTGTCGGGCGAATTAATGACGAATTGCATTCTGGACAATCATTCGGCATCTTATAGACGATCGCTTGGGGTGGACGTAACTCGGTCATCACCCTCAAAACTTCGGGGATAATTTCACCTGCTTTACGAATTACTACCGTATCACCGACACGAATATCTAATTGAGCAACGCGATCGCTGTTATGCAAAGTCGCCCTTTGCACCGTTGTTCCCGCTAATTGAACTGGCTCCATAATAGCCATTGGAGTCACTGCACCAGTTCGCCCCACATTGACGATAATATTTTTGACAATTGTCGGCGCTTCTTCGGCAGGATATTTAAGCGCGATCGCCCATCGGGGAAATTTTTGGGTAAAGCCTAATTCCTTTTGCAGAGCATAGCCATTGATTTTAACAACTACGCCATCGGTCATATAGGGCAAATCATGTCTTTTGCTATCCCAATCAGCAAAATATTGAGTAACATCTGCTAATGATTGGCATAATTTACGGTTAGGATTAACCAAAAACCCCATTTCTTGCAGCAAGGCTAAAGAATTCCATTGGGAATCAAGATTTTCTTCAGAGAGATGAAGAGTATAGGCAAAGAAATTCAATTTACGTTTGGCAACGATTCGCGAATCTAACTGACGCAAAGTCCCCGCAGCCGCATTGCGAGGATTAGCAAACAAATTTTCCCCAGTTGCGGCTCGTTCTTGATTAATTGTGGAAAAAACATCTAAAGGCAAAAAAGCTTCGCCTCTAACTTCGACAATTTCTGGAGGATTTTTTAGATTTAACTTTAAAGGAATTGTTCTGATAGTGCGGATATTTTGTGTGATATCTTCGCCTGTGATCCCATCGCCACGGGTTACACCACGAACTAAAATGCCGTTTTCATAGGTCAGCGCGATCGCGGAGCCATCAATTTTCAACTCACAAACATAGGCAAAGTCGGCAACCTCTTCTTCTAATTGCCGTTGCCATTTTTGCTCCCATTTGCTCAATTCCGACTGATTAAAAGCATTTTCCAGACTATAGAGAGCAATATTATGTTTTACCGAATTAAATTGCTCAGCAGGCTGCTCTCCTACTCGCTGAGTCGGGCTATCGGTTGTAATTAATTCAGGATATTGGTTTTCTAGTTCCTGAAGTTGACGATACAAGCGATCGTATACTGGATCTTCCATAATAGGATTATCCAGCACATAGTAAGCATAGCCTGCTTTTTGTAATTGCGATCGCAGCTGAGCAACCTGTTCCCTAATTTCTGATGCCACTGTCATAGATTCTACGAAGGTTAACCCTGCTCAACTTAAAAACGATGCGTTACGCTAACGCTAACAGCATCCTACTGTTAACTGATGACTGATAACTGTTAACTGATTTACTGTTCATCTTCAGCTAAAACAATGAGTTTATCATCGCCAGTAAGCTTAAATTCAGTATTGATCTGAGGAATCAGACAAATGCCGAACATCTTATCCTGATTGGTGTTTTCCGAGACAATTCTGATGCCCATACATAATTCCTTACGAGATTGAGCCGCTAAAACACAATCACCAAAACTTACTTGGCTTAATTCTTCAGCTGAGAAATAAAGAGAGGCGGACTTAAGATATAGCTCACTTCCTTCTGCCCTGAATAAGTCATCATAGATATCCATAGTCTCAGGTTCTTGAGATACTTGAGCCAAAATCTTGGAAACAAACTGATTCGATAACAAAAAGTCTCTTACTCCAGCTTGAACTACCAACTCGGTATCTTCTGAGTCAATGATTTCGGCGATCAACTGAGTATTAACTTCTTCATTATTCGAGCTACTATGCTCTTGCAAAACTTGCTGAATTCCTAACAAAAGAGTCAAGGTTTTCGCATCAGTTTCTTCTGGGCTGTTACCCCGAAGCGCCATAATCGAAATACTGTTATATCGATGAAGATTAAGGTCTTTCAGTTGCGACAGAGAAGTTAGATCAATTTCCAATAACTGGAAATCAATTTGGGGATAGGAATTAGTAATTTCTGTAAATTCTTCTTGGATTTGCTCATTAATCTGATTGACCATTAATGTCAGTTGAGAACGTTCTGTGAGATAGAAAGCATATTCTCTTAGAGCTAGGGGAGTTTTATTATTCCACCCAATAATCAGATGATTTTCTTGGGGACGGACAAACTTTGTCTGTGCTTCCTGTGGGAAATTTTTATTAGAACTGGTAAATACTGGTTTAGTCACAAAATTAATTGTGGAATCATCTTCGGCCAAAATCACTATTTCATCATCATTTTTTAATTGATAATTAATATCTGGATTTAAAGTAAGCTTTCCAGCTGAGTCCCTAACCCCTAAAGGTACACTTCCTGAAAAATGAAAGGGTAATTGTCCAAAGTTTAAATTATTCCAACCATCATCAGGACGATAAAAATAGAACTCATTTCCTTCAAAACCGACAAGATTCAAATAAACAGCAGACAAACCATTGTTACGAGAAGTTTGGACTAATATCTTAGCTAGGATATCGGACTCATTTAAAGTTGTTACCGAATTGGGCGCGATCGCTTCTGCTAATTGGCGATATTGTAGCGAATGAATTTCTACCACTACATCGGGAATTGTATCTTCTTTTTTTTGCCCTTTGGTTGCCACAATCGCCAGTAAGGATTTAATAATTTTGGAGTCAGAAGCAATCTTAAATTCTTCATCATCTAAACTTTTAGCTTCGTTTAAAATAATTACTGTCTTAGCACTTTTCAGCCCTGCATTTTTTAGATTAGAAATATTAGAAATTCCTCCAGTACGAGTAACTAAGCGAGTAGTTTTGGTCTGCTCTAAGTTATCTCTCAAGAAATCGTCCATTTCTTCTTTATCTTTATCCGACAAAATTACAATTGCCGCATCATCTTCTGATTCATTAGCAATAATGAGCTCTTTAATAATGTCAATAATTCTTTCATTAAAACCTAAAATTAAAGTATGACCTGTTTCAACAACAATACTTTTTCCTTTGCGTAAGGATGCCAGCTTGGATTCAAACTCTTCTGTGATAAAAGCAACTAGACTGGAGAAAAATATCAGTCCAATAAAAATTGTAATTACGGTTACTACTTTAACAATAGAGTTGGCATCTTCTTCTGTAGATCTCAATCCAATCAGCTGAATCAATACTTCCCACGGCAAATCATAATATTCACTTGAGTAGTTTGGGAAAATAAACTCCGCACCATAACGGATGACCAGCATCAGGATAAATGCGATGAAAAAAGCTGATAATAATGCAAGGAAGACCGCTAGACCTCCTTTAGACATAAAGTTATCGAATTTATATTGCAGACGCTCACGCCAAGAAAAATTTTTAGAAACAGACATTAATTTAGACTATTACGAGATATTGATTATGCTAAGGGATAATGGAAAACACGCAAAAAAGCTTCCAATAATTTTAATAAACAAGAGGAAGCTGGAGATTTGAACTATTCTACTATTATTTCGACTATTTCCTATTGAGATAGATAGGAGTTTCTCAGATGCCACATAATTTCGCGATACAACTCATCCTTAACCCTATTACCTCTTTCACAATGTTCTAGCTTCATATCATCAACAAAGAACCTGATGATAAAAGATTTTGATGGGTCTAAAAGTGGACCTCCCATAATCTTAATTTCATCTACCCAAATTTTTGGATATTGCCATTCTGTTTGAGAGCGTTTAAAACTGTCATGTAGCCAGAGAATAGCTGCTTGCAGATCATCATCTAATCTGGTCTCATCAGCTGAGATATTAGTAAATCTGCCTAGTAGTTTATTACATTTGATCTTGAGTACATTGATTTTCTGTTCCCATTCATCGGGTAAGATTACTTGATCTTCTCTCAATAAATCGGGATCTTTGAGCCAATAGCCATACCAGGCTCTAACTTTACCAATTAAATGATCTCCCCCAAATTGATTTGGATCGGCTTCTTCGAGAACCCATTTTTTCCCTCTAAATCCTTTTTTCTCAGATTTAGCAACCAAACCGATTGTCTGACAGATATCGATGAAGTCACTGCGAATAATTTTAATTTCGCTCTCATCTAGACCAGCATCTTCAAATTCGTCGATTTTCTCGGATAAGTCATCAAAAGCCCGTTCAATTTCTTGTAACTTATGATTGACGTCTTTTTCCGCTGAAAGTCTTTGCAGTCCAGTTTTTCTTTTCTCTTCTTGTCTGATTCCTGGACTAGAAAGACCGTAAAATCTCTCTAATACTTCTAGTTTTCTTTCAATCGGCCCCATAGTGTCGGGATGAGCTAAAACTACATTCTCTAAGACTTGCATCACCTTAACAGGATCAGCAGCGGCGGGAGTTAATATTTTGAGAGAGTCATAGTAATGAGGGGTCGGACGAGTGAGATTGACAATAGGCTGTTTCTCAAAAACCGCATTGGGCAGATACATATCACTATGTTCGCTAATGACATATAAATGAGTCACTCTCAAGCCAATTTTTCTGATAATTGCCCGATCGCCTTTGGGTGGCAGGGAAACTACATCGCCAAATTGGAAAGGTGTATCAACCAGCAAGACCAAGCCACTGAGGAAATTGGCTAAAACATCTTTGAAGGCAAAACCTAAAATAAAACTAGCACCCCCAATGGCAACCCATAGTCCAGCAACGTTAAAACCTAATGTCTGGAAGAATATGGAGCCCCCAATAACCCAGATTAGAATAGGTGCTAAGGTTTCCACGATCGGGATAAAGACATCATCCCATCGTGCCTCAGAACTATCGGCATAGATTTTGAGGTAATAAATAACTACCTGTTTGAAAAGTTGCCCAATAGCAAAGGTGCCGACTGCTACCGCTGCTGCTGTAAATAATTTTTGAACCCAAACATCTATTCCTTCGGGTTCAATGGTGTGAAGTAATCTGGCAAAACCTAAGAAAAAGACTATTAGTATAATAGGTTGACGGGATATCCTCAGCGTACTGAGCCAAATATCAGTTGTAAATTGGCGAAACCAAATTGCCAAAATCCAATAAGTTAGCACATATATTAGAAAAACAGTACCCCCTAATAACGCGAGGGCTTCCAAAAATTCAATCATTCCAGGATTCATTGTCGAAAAATTTATTATTGTAAATTAGAAATAACAGAAATAACAGACTTAGTAATTCTTGCTTACTCAGAATTATAACTGTTACAACTATTCGTAGAATGTTAAATAAAGTTTGATTTGGACGAGTACATAATAGTTTTCGTTGATTTTCTTAGCAAAACTTAATGTTATGACGTAATCCTTCACGGATGATTAGGCTATTAGTTGAAAATAAAGCCTTCCTATAAATCTTTAAAAAAGGAAATAGCGTTGAGCCATTGGTAGTTCTGATGCTGCTTCACAAGTTAAAAGCTCGCCATCAGCTCTAACTTCATAGGTTTCGGGATTTACTTCAATATTTGGCGTTGCTTCATTCAATTTCAAATCTGCTTTGCTTAAATTGCGGGTATTACTGACTGCGATCGCAGCACTTGTTAGGCCGATTTGTTCAGGAATTCCTTCATCCAAACTTACTTGAGAGACAAAGGTTAGGGAAGTTGCCGCGATCGCACCGCCAAAACTACCAAACATCGGACGCATATGGATCGGTTCGGGAGTGGGAATACTAGCATTGGGATCTCCCATCTGGGCATAGGCGATCGCGCCACCTTTAATCACAAGTTCTGGTTTTACCCCAAAGAAAGCTGGTTTCCACAAACAAAGATCGGCCAGTTTTCCTTCTTCTATTGAGCCTACATGATTGGCAATACCATGAGCGATCGCAGGATTGATCGTATATTTGGCAATATAGCGTTTGGCACGGAAATTATCGTTATCACTGGTATCGGGGGAGAGACTTCCTCTTTGCACCTTCATTTTATGGGCGGTTTGCCAGGTACGAATAATGACCTCGCCTACTCTGCCCATCGCTTGGGAGTCAGAAGCAATCATACTAAAGGCTCCCAAGTCATGGAGAATATCTTCGGCGGCAATAGTTTCTTTCCGAATTCGAGATTCAGCGAAGGCCACATCTTCGGGAATGCTTTTGTCGAGATGGTGACAAACCATCAACATATCGAGATGTTCTTCTAGGGTATTCACAGTGAAGGGACGGGTAGGATTGGTCGAAGAGGGTAAAACATTGCTGAGTCCGCAAACCTTGATGATATCTGGGGCATGGCCGCCGCCGGCACCTTCAGTGTGATAGGTATGGATGACGCGATCTTTGAAAGCTGCGATCGTATTTTCCACAAAACCTGCTTCGTTGAGGGTATCGGTGTGAATGGCGACTTGCACATCATATTGATCTGCGACATTCAAACAAGTATCGATAGTTGCAGGAGTTGTGCCCCAATCTTCATGGAGTTTGAGTCCCATTGCTCCAGCTTTGACTTGCTCGATCAAGCCTGCTGGTTGGGCACTATTGCCTTTACCGAGAAAGCCGAGATTCATGGGGAAAGCGTCGGCTGCTTGCAACATGCGCCAAATATTCCAGGCTCCAGGGGTGCAAGTGGTAGCGTTGGTTCCGGTTGCAGGGCCTGTTCCACCACCGATCATAGTAGTTATTCCTGACGCGATCGCAGTTTCGATTTGTTGGGGGCAAATAAAATGAATATGGCTATCAATGCCACCTGCGGTGAGAATCATCCCTTCCCCCGCAACGGCTTCGGTAGAGGGGCCGATAATAATATCTATATTATCTTGAATATAGGGGTTACCTGCTTTACCGATTTTTATGATCTTGCCATCTTTGATACCCACATCAGCTTTAACAATTCCCCACCAATCAAGGATTAGAGCATTAGTGATTACCATATCTACTGCGCCGTCTTCTCGGGTAATGGGGGATTGACCCATGCCATCGCGGATTACTTTGCCGCCGCCAAATTTAACTTCATCACCGTAGGTTGTGTAGTCTTGTTCGACTTCAATAAATAATTCTGTATCGGCTAACCTTACGCGATCGCCTGTTGTGGGGCCATAGGTATCAGCATAAGCACGACGATCCATACGATAACTCATAATAGTAATTCCTAATCTATTCGTATTTTCTGTAGGGGCAAATTCCATTCGCCCATAAATCTATAGTTCTTAATAGATTAAAGGATATTGATCGTGATTACAGTTATGAGATCGGAATATATTAAGGATTTTGGGGGGATGGCGCGATCGCAAACAAGTAAAATAACTATGTTCAAATTACTCTAACAATGGGAATTGCTAGTAAAAGATCAAATGACAAAATTAAATGCACAACAAATTAACCAGCAAATTAACAAAGCAATCGCTAATCAAGCAAAAATAAATAGAATTGAACCAAGAGCGAATAAAGTGACATTTAATCAACAAGAAAACCGTATTATTATTGATTTTGATGGTGGAAATATATTTTCATTCGTAGTTGATTCTATATCAGTAATTTCTGATTTATCACAAGAAATTTTAGCAACAGTTGAACTAACTCCATCAGGAAAAGGATTGCGATGGGATGAGCCAGATATTGATTTAAGTATTATTGGTTTAATGATGGGAATATCAGATAAAGTATCTCGTAATGAAATCATCGCATAGACTAAATATCTATATTTTTGGCTTTTTCTCTATTCTAATTTTTCTATGTTCCTTCGCTAGATACCTAGACCAATGGTATCGTTACTTAGAATTTACCAATAAC
The DNA here is from genome assembly GCA_039190385.1 of Cyanobacteria bacterium P01_F01_bin.143. GTDB lineage: Bacteria > Cyanobacteriota > Cyanobacteriia > Cyanobacteriales > Xenococcaceae > Xenococcus. The sequence goes on from JBCCYD010000034.1 coordinate 17,564, forward strand.
TTCAAACTTCAATATTTATTACTAAGCTTTTGTACTTTATTTTTCGGGCTTATTATCCACAACTATATTATGGTCACCAAGGATGGCAAATTCGTAATAAACAATTAGAAGAAGTAATGAGAACTCAATAACCATTAGCAATTAGCAATTAGCAAGTTTGACAAGTAGTAGATGTTCGTAAAGATTCTTTAATTTTTTGCTCTAGAGAGTGAATATCTAGATAGTTTTCTTATAGCATTAACGCATTACTTCATTAGCTTTCTTTAAGCTTTTTTGAAATGACTAATACGGATAATAAAACTAGTCTGCATTTCAGCTTTATGCGAGCATTGCGATCGCATCTGGGAAACTTATCATATGTTATGGTTATAGTCTTCCTCTCAGTAATGCTTTGGGGGCAGCCAGCCCGAGCTGATCGCCAGATTGGCAACGATAACTACATTCACATCAGATGTGCCAATAAATCTCAGATCAAACCATTATCAGGAGATGATGATAAGCTAACCGAACGCAGCTTTCAAAATCCACCTTTTCTTGAATTCAGTAAGAACCCGAAAGACCCATTGATACTTAAAGGAGCTGCGGATCAGGGCATAGTAAAAAAGTTTGATCTTAGTATTCAATATACAGATAGTAAAATCTATAACCCAGCAACGAAAAAATGCGATAACGTTCGTCTGCGAAGCTATGTCGGGACCAACACTAGTACAGCTCGGCCCTTTGTCGCACCAGTTATTGAAATCAATCCAGGCGATACGATACGCGTCAATCTGACGAATAATTTGCCATACGATGATAGTTGCATTAATCATAATGAAGATATAAACAATCCCCATTGCTTTAATGGCAGCAATTTACATACCCACGGTCTTTGGATCAGCCCTACAGGCAATAGCGATAATGTACTCTTGTCGATCAACCCTGGCGTGAAGTTTCAATACGAATACAACGTTCCCCCCAAGCATCCGGCAGGTACATTTTGGTATCATCCTCATCGACATGGTTCGACAGCATTACAAGTCTCTAGTGGAATGGCCGGTGCTTTAATCATTCGTGGCGATCGCCTCCCTAGCGAGACTGATAACGGTGATATTGACACTCTGCTCAAACGCCCCAACGGAAATGACATACCAGAAAGAATTTTAGTACTACAACAAATTCAGTACTATTGTCTTAATGAGAACGGTAGGATTAAAATAAACAGTGATGACGCTTGGGTATGTGACTCTAATGACACAGGCGTTATTGAGTCCTACACCCAACAGGATTCCAACTATAATCCTAATGATCCTAGTACTAATAGGCCTAATTTTGGACCTGGAAGCTGGTCTCGTTCGGGACGTTACACAAGTATTAATGGTCTCATTCTTCCTAAATTTAGAGCTAGAGCTGGCAAAATCCAGCGTTGGCGAATGATTCATGCTGGAGTGCGGGATACCATTAACCTGGAGTTTCGTAAATTTAGCAAATTTAAAGAAGGTGAACCTGATATCGACCCATCTTCAGCTTCTGACGATAAGCGTTATATTGCCCAACATTGTACTGGTGAGCCTCTCCTCTACCACGTCATCGCCGATGATGGTTTAACCCGAGCCCAAGCATGGCCAACTACATTGACTACTCTTCAGCCAGGCTACCGTAGCGATGCACTCGTGATTTTCCCAGAAAAAGGAAAATACTGTGTAATCAATGCTCCTGCAACAGCAGAAGGTAGCCTTGGACCAGGAGTGAAAGACAACCTTTTGTTGGGGACTGTCAGAGTTAAGGGTAGAGAAGAAATAGCACCCGATCAAATTCATGAATATCTAACAGAAAAACTTGTTGATGCTGCTCGTGAGAATATGCCAGCATCAATTGCTCAGACTGTGATTGAGGATCTAAACCAAGATCTGAAGCTGACTAAATTTATCGACCATCCCGATATAACAAAAGAGGAGGTTACTGGTCGCCAGGAGCTCGCTTTTAATATTGATGTAACTGATTCTAATAATATTCAGTTCGAGGTAAGCAATCACATCAGAGCAGGCTATGATCCCCAACCTTATAATTCTGATCGCATTGATCGTGATTTGATTTTAGGAGGAGTCGATGAATGGATTTTACAGTCACGTTTTGTCGGTCACCCATTCCATATTCATGTGAATCCTTTCCAGATCATTGCAATCTTTGATCCCGATGGCAACGATGTTAGTGCAGTTGATGCGACCGATTGTACTCCGCCCGATGAAAATGGAGACGTTGAGTGTGACCCAGAGTATCCAGGACTCAAGGGTGTATGGAAAGACACTCTTTGGATCAAAGGGCCTACCCCTGGTACGACCTACCCTCAAGGAGTTTATACTATTGTGTTGCGCACTAGATATCAGCGTTATATAGGTGAATTTGTGTTGCACTGTCATATTCTCGACCATGAGGATCAAGGTATGATGCAGAATATCCGTATTGTTCTTTCTGATGGTTCAGAGAAAGATATCTCAGATTTGATTAAGACAATTCCTGATGTATAAACCATAGATAAGTTGGGTTGTTAGAAAAGCGCATTCTAACAACCCAACAAAATCGATAATTACGAGAAAAGTAACAAAATATGTTTGGTTAGATTGCGGAGTGTGTTTGAGTATCTACAATATGTAGTTAGATATTTTTACCTAAGGGAATTTTACTAATGTCTGAGACAAATCCGAACGATAATCAAGGCTCTTTTTGGGCTACTATTCCAGGGATATTGACTGCACTAGCGACTTTAATTACGGCTTTAGCTGGTTTGCATGTGGTGCTTCATGAGGGAGATACCTCGCAAAATTCCTCTAATGATCATGCGGAACTGTCTTCATCTAGTCAGAGTTCTAGAATAACTCAAAAGACAGAATGTTTAATTAAAGGAAATATTTCCTCTAATTCAGGCGACAGAATCTATCATATGCCTGGCGATCGCGATTACGAAAAAACTCAAATTAATACGGCTAAAGGAGAGAGATTTTTTTGTACAGAAGCGCAAGCACAAGAAAGTGGTTGGAGAAGAGCACCAAATTAAAAATGCTTTAGTTTAGAATGATTTATTTGAACTCTCCTCAATAAAATTTAAATTATTACGTTTACAAACGAAAACACAAAAATAATAAATTGCGTTATGATAAACTAATAAGAACAATCACCTTGTTATGTTTGAGGTAGATTGCCTTTTATATAGAGTTTAGAGCTATTTATTTTTTGAATTATTGTTATCTGAAATTACGTTGCCAAACACTAGTTGATAAGTTTGTCCAGCTAAAACTCAAAAAGAGAAAATTGAGTTAAAGATATGTAATCATGGGAAGAATTAGAAAAACTCAACCTTTATCAAGTTTAATTAAATATGTTAAGCAAGAAGAATGGTTGAATCTAATTGACAAATATCAAGCTATTGATCTTAAAGGTCGTTATCTCCATTGGGATCAGTTTCAGTGGAGAGTAGACAAAGGCGATGATGTTGATGCTGCCTGGTTAGCAACTAAAATTTCTCGAAGAGCGATCGCGAAAAAACTATTATTACTCCAAGCTAAAAATGAACTTTGTTTTAGTTACTGCATTCCCAATTCTTTACTAGCCCAGTTGCAGAATATAGATGCCATTACAGGCGGTGGATATTCTCTGAGTAACAGTATATTTATCGTATCTAGCCAAGCAGAGAAAGATCGTTATTTAGTGAAAAATCTCATGATGGAAGAAGCTATCACATCATCGCAACTGGAAGGGGCTTCTACCACGAGAAAAGTGGCCAAGAAAATACTTGAGAATAATTTGCCACCTAAAAATAAATCTGAACAGATGATTGTCAATAACTTTCAGCTAATGAAGGAAGTTTTAGCCAGACAAGAGGAAGAATTATCCATTGACATGATTTTGGATTTACATAGTATTGCTACTGATCAAGCTATTGAAAACCAAGCAATTCCAGGTCAATTGAGGCAAGATGACAATATTTATATTGCAGATCAATTTAATGAAAATTTTTATCAGCCACCAAGTTGGGAAACTTTAGAAGAGAGGCTGAACAATCTTTGTAGTTTTGCCAATGAATGTCATGGTAGTCAGAATTATAATAATTTTATTCATCCCATTATTAAAGCTATTATCCTACATTTTATGATTGGATATATTCATCCCTTTGGTGATGGTAATGGCCGAACTGCAAGAGCTATTTTTTATTGGTTTATGCTGAGAGCTGGCTATTGGCTATTTGAATATGTTTCGATTAGTAAACTGATTAAAGAAAAGAGGAGTGCTTATGATACAGCTTTTATTTATACAGAAACAGATGATTTTGACCTCACATATTTTATTTATAATCAAGTAGAAATTATTGTTAAAGCTATTAATGCTCTTCAAACTCATATCGAAGATAAAAAACAAGAATTATCCAATTTTGTGGCATGGATAGATAAAAGTCCTCTTGCGAAAAAATTAAAACGAGGGCATTTGGAAATTCTTAAAGAAGCAATAAAAGAACCAGGAAAAGAATTTACTTCTAAGCAAGTTGCTATGAGTTTAGGAATAAGTGAAAATACAGCTAGGAGTTATTTGAAAAAATTAGCAGATCTAGATTTATTAATCTTGGCTACTACGAAAAAAGGTCGTATGGTTCGTTATGTGGCTCCTGCTAGTTTAAAAGAAAAGATGATTTGAAGCTATTAGGTGATAATGTGATTTTCCTAACCTAATTCCCTGTAGCTATACTCAATGCAACTGCTTCTGCTACTTTAATGCCATCAATGCCAGCAGACAAAATGCCTCCTGCATATCCAGCTCCTTCTCCAGCAGGATAAAGCCCTGCCGTGTTTAAACTTTGATACTTTTCATTACGTTTAATGCGGATTGGCGAGGAGGTTCTAGTTTCAGTGCCTGTCAAAATCGCATCATTCATAGCAAAACCACGGATCTTTTTATCAAATGCCGGAATTGCTTCGCGAATAGCTGCGATCGCGTAATCTGGCAAACTTGAACTTAAATCACCCAATTTCACTCCTGGTTTATAGGACGGAGATACTTTTCCTAAATCAACAGATGGCCGAGCTGCCAGAAAATCACCGACTAATTGTGCTGGAGCTTCATAGGTTCCCCCACCCAAGGCAAAAGCTCGTTCTTCGAGATTCCTTTGCAAAGCAATGCCTGCTAAAGGTCCATCGGGATAGTCTTTGGGGGTAATCCCCACGACAATGGCACTGTTGGCATTGGACTCATTACGAGCATATTCACTCATGCCATTGGTCACTAATCTTCCTGGCTCCGAGGCGGCGGCTACGACTTTACCACCAGGACACATGCAAAAACTATAAACTGAGCGACCATTCTGGCAGTGATGAACTAATTTATAATCGGCAGAGCCTAGGCGATCGTGACCTGCTTGGGCACCGAAACGACATTGATCGATCAAGGATTGGGGATGTTCGATGCGGAAGCCAATAGAAAAGGGTTTGGGTTCAATGTAGACACCGCGATCGCAAAGCATTTGGAAAGTATCTCGGGCGCTATGACCTACTGCTAAAACCACGTGATTGCTGGCAATATATTCGCCATTGGCTAATTTTACACCATGCACTTGAGCGCGATCGATATCAATATCTTCGACTCGGCATTGAAAGCGAATTTCCCCGCCCAGACCCTCGATAGTAGCTCGCAAATTCTTCACAATTTTTACTAACCGATAGGTGCCGATATGAGGTTTACTGAGGTAGAGAATTTCTGAAGATGCTCCAGCATTTACTAGCTCGGTTAATACTTTGCGACCATAATATTTAGGGTCTCTGACCTGACTATAGAGTTTGCCATCGGAAAATGTACCAGCACCGCCCTCGCCAAACTGAGCATTGGATTCAGGGTTGAGGCGTTTTTTGATCCAGAAACCAAAAGTGTCCACACTGCGATCTCGTACAGATTTACCTCGTTCTAATAAAATTGGACGAAGCCCCATTTGCGCGAGTAATAATCCTGCAAACATCCCACAGGGACCTGTGCCAATTACGATGGGGCGCATTTTATGATCCTGGATTCCCTGAACTACTGGTTTATAGGTCATGTCCGGGGTAGGCGAAACATGAGAATTTTTCTTGAAACGCTTCAGCAGTGCTTTTTCTGTGTTGGTTTCGACATCAATGATGTATACCAGGATAATTTTCCCTTTTTTGCGGGCATCGTAGCTGCGCTTAAAAATAGTGTAGCGAATTAATTCAGCAGCAGAAATATGTAGCTTTTTGAGAATGGCATCTTGGATTGCTGATTCGGGATGATCCAGCGGTAATTTAATTTCTTTGAGGCGTAGCATATTCGATGTTGCGTTAAGGTTTGACAAGTTACGAGTAAATAATATGAATTAATAAGCATCTTTTCTTTGATGAATACTAAGGATATTAACTTCTTGAGATTCACTATCAATTTCATAAAAAATTCTGTATTTCCCAATGCGATAGCGCCAAGTAGGAGGGTCATAGTTTTTCAGTTTTTTGATATTAGAACCAAAATAGGGTTCAGATTTTAATTGGGGGATAACATACTCTTTCATTTTCTTTTCAATGAAAACGCGATCGCTCTTGCCCATTTTCTCAAGCTGCTTATCATATTGTTCTGCGACAAAGACTTCATAACTAGCCAACAGAACGTCTCCTGTTATTTTTCACATCATCACGCCCGCTTTGTAATGATTTCTGCAAATCTTCATTAGAATTTATTTCCGACATTTCAAATTCATCTGCATAGCTGATTTGTTCAATATATCTAGAAGTAGCTGTTTCAATAAAATTAGAAATTGCCCTATTATCCATTTCGGCAAATTTTTTAAATAGCTCGTATTTATCCTCGTCTAAACGAATAGTCACAGTCTTGGACATGATCTTTACAGTAAAATATATTTCATTCTTTTGTATTCATATGTATTCTAACATTACCTAACAGTTAACAAAATAGTTATGGGCTGTAATATAACTGACGAGCATGTTTACTTTCATTTTCAAAATTGGGGACTATAGACATATTGGGATTTTTTTATCCAAACTTCTCAAAAAGTACCTTTAGAAGAAATTTGAACTTGAACTTAGAATCAACCCAGACAGTCAGGAGATCAAGATAATGTATTCAGGAAAGTTCCAATCTGCTTATGACGCGATATTGAATGAGGGAAAACAATTACTAGGTTTTTTGCGAAAACTTAGAGCGGGACGCCTTAAAGAAGGGGATCAGACCGGGTGTAATTAAAAGTGATGGTTGAGATAAGGAGCGATCGCGAAAACTTGGCTATCCTATAGAGTAATACTTTAGTTGAATGGCAGTCGAAAAATGGGGAGCAAATCACAAATGACTAAAAGTTTGAGAAGTTTAGAAGAG
>JBCCYD010000035.1:0-24337 GCA_039190385.1 Cyanobacteria bacterium P01_F01_bin.143
AATGAGAACTAATACCTATAAAGTATTCTTGTCATGCCGTATAGTTTTGAAGACCATTTTTAGCTGGTACTATTTTATTCTAGAATGTTACTAAATTAATTTAGTTTAGAACATCTTAGAAAACATCTAGTATGCTTATTAAAAGATAGTAATAAGGAAAATTAATTGTCTTAAATGCGATCCTCTGGGTTTAATCATCATTTTTTAACAAATCTTAAGGAAACAAAAATTTTTTTGGAATCTCAGCTAGCGATGCCATGACAATTGTCAAGAATAAGCAATATTCACTATTGCTATTAGAACAAATTTATGCTGTTATTTGATTTTGGGATTAATGATAATCTCTAGTTTTAATAACAATAAAACATTTTGATTATATTCTGGGTCATGGTTAGGAGTTTTTCTTGGGAAATACCCATTAAGATTAACGTTTAAGAAAATTTTAATAAACTGTGATTATTATTCCCATAATAAAAATTACGAGCTAATCGTAACTATCAATTTTATGTTGTAAATTCTTAGGATATTTTGATGGCTGAGTTTCTTATCCAAACCATCTGGACAGTTCCCCTGTACGGTTTTTTGGGTGCAATTTTTACCTTGCCCTGGTCTTTGGGGATTATTCGTCGTACTGGACCACGACCAGCAGCCTACATTAATATTGTTATGACTCTGCTGGCTTTTATTCATGGGTCAATTGTGTTCAATTTAGTCTGGACTCGCCCGGCTGAACAATTAGTATTTCATTGGTTGCAAGTCGCAGATTTAGATTTGACATTGGCGATGGAACTTTCTCCTGTCAGTATGGGAGCATTGGAGCTGGTAATAGGTATTAGTTTACTCGCTCAAGTCTATGCTCTAGGCTATATGGAAAAAGATTGGTCCCTGGCTCGTTTCTTTGGCTTGATGGGATTTTTTGAAGCAGCTTTAGCTGGTATTGCTCTGAGTGATTCTCTGCTACTGACCTATGGATTGTTGGAGTTGTTAACCTTATCTACCTATTTATTGGTGGGATTTTGGTATGCCCAACCCTTAGTAGTCACAGCAGCGCGAGATGCGTTTTTAACTAAAAGGGTGGGCGATATTATCTTGCTCATGGGCATAGTTGCTATATCTTCCTATGGGGCAGATTTAAACTTTTCCGATTTAGAGGAATGGGCCACCAACTTTCCCTTGCATCCTTTAACCGCAGCTTTAGTGGGTTTGTCTTTGATTGCTGGTCCTACTGGTAAATGTGCTCAGTTTCCCCTTAATCTGTGGCTTGATGAAGCGATGGAAGGACCAAATCCGGCTGGAATTTTACGTAATTCGATCGTAGTTTCGGCTGGGGCTTATGTGCTGATTAAGTTGCAACCAGTTTTTACCCTTTCTCCTGTTTCTTCTGATGCTCTGATTATTTTGGGAACAGTCACGGTGATTGGCACGTCTTTAATGGCGATCGCACAAATTGATATTAAGCGAGCATTATCCCATTCCACTAGTGTTTATCTGGGCTTAGTCTTTATTGCCGTGGGTTTAGGGCAAGTTGATATTGCTTTTTTGCTACTCTTTGCCCATGCGATCGCCAAAGCTCTACTATTTATGAGCGCTGGCACAGTGATACTCGCCACCAGTAACCAAAATGTTACGGAAATGGGTGGTCTTTGGTCGAGAATGCCCGCTACTGCGATCGCTTTTGTGGTTGGCAGTGCTGGTTTACTAGCCTTAACTCCGATGGGCATGTTCTGGACCTTCCAACGTTGGTTCAATGGTTCTTGGGCAGTCAATTGGTCACTACTCGGAATTTTAATGTTTGCTAATTGCCTATCTGCAATTAATTTAACACGATTATTTAGAATTATTTTCCTGGGAGAACCCCAAGCCAAAACTCGCCGTGCACCAGAAGCCCCTTGGTTAATGGCTGTACCTATGGTTTCTTTGACGGTGGTGACTCTACTAGCGCCAATCGCACCAATTGAATGGCCGCTATGGCTTAGTCCCACAACGCCTTTAAGTCTCCAGTCTGAACCAGCAATTCAATTTGCCATACCTTTACTACTAGCCTCTGGAGTGATTGGCGTAATCATCGGCGGCACAATTAAGGTTAGACAAGCTTGGACTCGTTCTAGCAAGGTATTTATCAGATTTTTCCAAGATTTATTGGCCTACGACTTTTATGTTGACCGTCTCTATGAAGTTACCGTAGTTGCTGCTGTATCTTTCTTGGCCAAATTCACTTCTTGGGTAGATCGTTATGTAATTGATGGGGCAGTTAACTTAATTAGTCTGGCAACTATTTTTGGCGGCAATGCCCTTAAATATAATGTCACAGGACAATCTCAGTTTTATATATTGACAATCATTGTGGGAGTAGGACTATTACTTTGGTTCTTACTAAATGGTCAATGGTCAATGGTGACTGATTATTGGACATCCTTTATCAGTTAGCAGTTAACAGTTATCAGTAAGGACCCAATATTCAATTAATAACACCTTTTATCTTTTACCTCTTACCTTTTACCTAAACTCTAACTCATAAAATTATGCTCAGTGCCTTAGTACTTATACCCTTATTAGGGGCTGCTATTGTAGGGTTTTTACCAGAAGAAAAAAACAGCAAACAAAGTCGTAATCTAGCGATTTTAATTGCAGTCTCGATTCTTATTGTCAATTGCTATCTAGGATGGCAATTTGATACTAGTGTTAGTGGATTTCAGTTTTCAGAATTTATTCCTTGGCTTGCAGGAATTGGTTTAGATTACAACTTAGGCATTGATGGTCTATCTTTTCCTCTGGTATGTCTCAATAGTTTGCTCACTTTAATTGCAATTTTAGTTACCGATAAATCGATTGCTCGACCCAGATTGTATTATGCAATGTTGTTATTGCTTAGTGCCGGTGCAGTAGGAGCTTTTTTAGCCAAAGATTTATTATTATTTTTCCTGTTCTATGAATTAGAAATTATTCCCTTATATTTCTTGATCGCTATTTGGGGTGGAAAGAAAAGAGGTTATGCAGCTATGAAGTTTTTACTCTATACTGCATTTTCGGGAATTTTAGTTTTAGCCTCATTCCTCGGATTGGTTTGGTTGACTGGGGCCGAGAGTTTTGCCTATGAACCTTTGCGCAACCAAACTCTACCGCTAACTAGTCAGTTACTATTACTTGCTCCTTTACTTGTTGGCGTTTTTATCAAAATCCCCATTTTCCCATTCCACACTTGGTTACCCGATGCTCATGTGGAAGCTTCGACGCCAATATCTGTTTTACTAGCAGGAGTCTTGCTGAAATTAGGAACCTATGCTTTATTACGTTTTGCCGTGGGATTATTCCTTGAAGGTTGGATATATCTAGCTCCTTGGATGGCAATTTTAGCGGGAATTAGTGCTTTGTATGGAGCTTCTTGCGCGATCGCTCAACAGGATATGAAGAAAGTAGTCGCTTATTCCTCGATAGCTCATATGGCTTATATTCTTTTGGGAGCCTCAGCAACAACTCGTTTGAGTATTACAGCTTGTGTTTTCCAGATGGTTAGTCACGGTTTAATCTCAGCATTTCTTTTCCTTTTAGTTGGAGTAGTTTATAAGAAAACAGGAACCAGAGATGTCAATTCTCTAACGGGTTTACTCAATCCTGAACGAGGATTGCCGGTTACAGGCAGTTTAATGATATTAGGAGCGATGGCAAGTTCGGGCTTACCAGGAATGGTCGGTTTTATCTCAGAATTTTTAGTCTTTAGAGGTGCCTTTCCGATCTTCCCCATACCAACCTTATTATGCTTAGTTGGAACTGGGTTAACAGCCGTTTATTTCCTTTTAGTAATTAACAAAGTCTTTTTTGGTCGTCTTACCCCAGCTTTAGCCAAATTACCTTCAGAAAAAGTTTTCGAGCAAGCTCCTGCTTTTGCTTTATTAGTTTTGATTGTTGGTTTTGGTTTACAGCCGAGTTGGGTCATTCATTGGAGTGAAGTTCAAGCGATCGCCTTACTAACCGGACAATAACATTGAACATTAAACATTGAACATTGAACAATTAATTAGCAATTAGCAATTAGCGATTAACAATTAGCAAAATTATGACAATTGCAACTAAAGCGACTAAATCTCAGTTAACAGAAGAATATATTCAAAGACTCGAAACGGGTTTGGCATTGCTCAACGATAATCCTCAAAATTTGGTTGAAGTTGTGGGGGTTCTCAAAAGCTATGGTGTAATCTTAGATGCCTATTCAGTTAACCTCTGTTATATTGCCAATCATCAGTTTTTAAGGCTTTTTCCATTCTTTAAATATTTCAACGGAAACGTCACTGCCGAAAGACTGTGGCGTAATATTTGGCATGACAGAATTAATTATGAATATGCTGAATATTGCATGAAAGCTATGTTTTGGCATGGTGGCGGCGGGTTAGATGCTTATTTGGATACCCCTGAATTTGCTGAACTAGCAGAAGCGGCGATTCAAGCCAGATTCAAAAATAATCCCTTGATCCTAGGATTAAAGAAACTCTTTAAAGATTATCTACCAGAACAAGTCCGTCAAATGTGCTACTACAGTGGTCTCGGCCAATTTTGGCGTGTTATGAGTGATATCTTTATTGAGTTAAGTGATTTCTATGATGAGGGGAAAATCAAATCGATTCCTGATGTAGTAACTCATATTCTCGATGGTTTAGTCAAAGATGCGGCGCGTCCTATCACCTATACCGTAAACATTGGTGGTCAAGACTATGATCTTTTGCCTAAATCTGCTGGGTTAACTTTCCTTATGGACACTGGCGTACCCTATGTAGAAGCGGTATTCTTCCGAGGAACACCCTTTCCAGGAACAATTTCTTACAACGCCCAAGCCTATCAAATTCCCTATGAGCAAGGAGCTTTTGCTTATGGTGCCTTATATGCAGATCCGCTCCCCATTGGGGGTGCCGGAATTCCGCCAACATTACTAATGCAAGATATGCGGCATTTTATCCCTGATTATCTAATGGATATTTATCAAGGAGGTATGCGGGGAGAAGGAGATTTACGAATTAAAATTTGTGAAAGTTTTCAAAAATCAATGTTTTGTGTCACCACAGCAGCGGTTAAAGGTTTAGCACCCCATCCCCTGGATACAACTGATCCAGAAGAACAAGAGGCCAATCATAAATATCTTAAAGGATGGTTGAATCGGTTACTAAAATCGCAAATGACTGTAGTTAATAGTTAAAGCTTTCTCTAAATACTACTTTTAAATGAATAGTTTTAAGATAGAAATAGAAGAAGCAAAAAGAGATCTGCGTTATTACACTGGTTCGATTCAAGAACCAGTTTTAGTTTCTGCCAAAAATGTAGAATCTCTTGTGGGCAACACTGATAACTTTTCCCCAGATAGACAAGCAGAATTTGCTTTATTTGTTAACGGTGTGTTCAAAGAAGATCAGAGCCTTTTGGTTTTGCATCTTCCCAAACGTAATAATGCAGTTGTGATAGTCCCGATCGGTTTTGGACCATTGCTTTCCTTTGCAGCAGAATCCCCAACCGGTCTTAAAGTGCTCGAAGATCCTCATGGTTATCCCAATGTTCCTTCAAGTATTAAGCCCAAGATTAATCCTGATATTGATACCACAGATGTGATTCGTATTTTACCAGATGATCAAATTCAAGAATTAAACGCTACAGAGCTTCAAGAGTTTCTTGCTGATAATCTTCAATTAAAGATAACTGCTATTTTAGAAAAGTATCAAGATTTAAAATTTTTAGTCATCCAATCTCAGTTAGAAGGCATAGTGATTGCGATCGCGACAGAAAATCCCTTACCAAAGGATTTAATTCAAGAACTTGAAGCTGTGGGTATCAAGGTAGGTGTCCCAGAATGGCTAGTGGGAGAAACTCATATTTCCTATGGTGGCGATCGCGCCGTGGCAGCAATTACAACAGCATACCTTACGGAATTTCGCTATGGGGTAGTTGCTCGCGATACTTATCATATTCAAAACCATAACCGAGGGCTGGGAGTAGTTCCTAAAAAAGATCGAGCAAAATTTGCTTACGTTGACGAAAATCTTTCTCGGCTTCACCCTGATTTCGTTTTCGGAACCAATGGTTCTTCTGACGATGGAACTTTTGCTCAAGCATTGATTAATCCCCTGAATAAAACCTATCCCATTTATGCAGAAGATCCAGGACTTGAGCATTATGTGTCCTTATGGAAAAATTCAGGAAGACCATATTATCAAGCTTTAGCAAACGCGATCGACGCCGCATCACCTAACGACATTATTCTCTGCAACCATAGTTACGGTGCTCCTTCTACGAGTGGTGGCAAAGAGGGAATTCGACCATTATTTTCCATGCTATTTATGGATAAGGATAATCTTGCTGCTCCCACCAATGTGGCTGTTACTTTACCAGGAGAGGAACAAAATTGTTATGTCTGGAGTCAAGATGGTCAGAATTTCCAGGTTATAATCCAAATAGCAGCACAAAAAAATGGGCTACGTTTGTTTAAGGCTGATAACGGAACATCTTTAAATGCAGATCAGACCGGTTTCTTATTTCGGGAGCCTGGCTCTCCTAGCAACTCAGAAATTGAGATTCTCATCCGCCCTATTGTGGAATTTTTAAAGGCAGTAAACTTTCCCTTTGCTCCAGATCAAGCAAGACCTCATGAAGAAAATTTATATGGAGCGTTGGATCAAAATAGTGACGGACAGGAATTGATTCGGGCAGCATTCGATGGCAACCCTGAAGGTAGTTATGATGGACGCATTGCTCATCTCGTCGCATTGTTAACAACTTCTTTAGAAGAGAAAAAGATTGTTTTTCGGGAAGTGAACAGGACTGTTTTTTTTCCGACTCATGGCATAACTTCTAGAAAGATGATGAACTTGACATGGCAAGAGCGCAGAATTATTTTTGATGCCAATATTAAGCACTGGGTTAAGGCGGAAAGAATGGGACAGAAAAATTTACTTTTGCGCGAATAAAATAAATAAGAAGTAGCAATCAATCTTTAATGTTGTGGTTACGATCGCAAAGTGCCAACGAAAGCTGATCGCACTATAAATATTCCTGCTTACACTTTTTGATCAAAGCAGTCTGTAAAGCAGTTGTAAAAAAGAAAAATATTTGGCATGATTAATCAATGATTTTAAACTAATTATATGACTACTGCTGAAATTGTTTCAATTAGCATTGCATTTGTTAGTCTATTAGTATCGGTACTTACTGTATATTTCACATATTTGAAACCAACTCGTTTGAGAATGTTGACGGGCAGGATTCTTATAATTGCAAATACGTATTTAGAGACTGAAACAGGGAAACAATGGGGAGGATTATCTTTTATCTTGCCATTTACCTTCTCTAATTGGAGTCCAAAAGGAGGTTCAATTTACCAAACAAGAGTAGCGATCGGCCGTGAATCTAATCGTTCAAAATATTTTGACCTTACTTGGAGTAGTTTTATCACTTTTGTAGATGGAACCTCTAGCTGGGAAAGTGATGCTATAGCTCATCCTCTTGCGATTCAAGCACAATCATCATTGACAAAATTTATCAGATTTGATTGGAGTCCTCTAAGAGGAGAAAAAATAAGTATTCAAGAAGGACAATATAATTTAAAATTTTATGCCTGGACTAATGATCAAACAAAACCCCAAATAAAACAAACCATTACTTTTCACTTAACTCAAAAACAAGTTGATAAATACAACGATAGTGTAAATAATAACCTAGTAATTCCCATAATAGTCAATCTTGGTCAATCTTCGTTACCTAATCGAATTTCAACTTTGTCAGAAATTTCATCAATGTATGAGAATTAGCGAAACTAATTAATGTAAAGGAGTCTAGCAACATGTCTAATAAAAAATTTCGTAATATTATAAATAATGTATCTGGAGGTCAATCACTTGGTTACAATCAAACTGGGAACTTTGGTATTGGTCATATGAGTGGAGGAGAAATTAGAGGTAATGCCAAAATTTCAGGAATAATTAACGCAGCTGTTCAACAAGATTTAACGCAATCTACTACAGAAATTCAACAATTATTAGAGCAATTATCAACAATTTACCCCACTGAAACATTGACACAAAAAGCAGTAGTAGTAGAAAAAACCATCGAGAATATTGAAAGTAATCCTACCCTCAAGCAAAAAATGGTTAGTGCTATTAAAGCAATGGGAATCGAAGCTTTTATGGAAGCAATTGATCATCCTATTGCCAATGTTTTACGAGCAGGGATCGAAGTTTATCAATAAGCAAAAACCTATATTAAAACCTCAAAATGTAATACAAAAAAAATGACAGAACAAGAATTTTAAGCAACAACAACCACAAGATTAGACAAAGTAGCAAATCGATAATCAAACTTAACTCTTCGTTTCTTATTCCTTAACTTAAAGAATGTCACTTAATGCCGAAAATAAGATATTCTAACAAAGGGAAATTTAGGAAGTAACAAAATAAAAGGTGCTAAATCTCAAACTCATTAGGGACAATCCAACTCAAGTTCAAGAATCCCTCAACCTTCGTAGCGAAGACGGATATGACATTCAGCCGATTATTGATCTCGATCTACAACAGCGACAACTTGAAACTAAACGCAGTCAACTAAGTGCGCAAGGGAATGAAATTGGGAAAGAAATTGGACAAAAAATTAGAAATGGTAGCGATCCCAAAGGCGAAGAGATATTTGCCCTCAGAGAATCAGGCAATCAAATCAAGGCCCAGGTAGCAGAATTAGAACCCCAGGAAAAAGAACTAAAAGCTAAAATCAACGAATTATTATTACAACTTCCTAATTTACCCCATAAATCTACACCTGTTGGCAAGGACGAAAATGAAAATGTCGAAATTCGTCGTTGGGGAGATGAATATAAAAATCAAGCCGAGAAAATATTACCCCATTGGGAAATCGGCGAACAACTAGGAATTCTCGAATTCAAAAGAGCCGTAAAAATTTCTCAAAGTCGTTTTGTGAATTTAATTGGTGCTGGCGCAGCTTTAGAAAGAGCATTAATTAACTTTATGTTAGACAGTCAAATCGCAGCTGGTTATACAGAAGTGATGCCACCTGTTCTAGTTAATAGTGATTCTTTACGGGGGACAGGACAATTACCAAAATTCGCTGAAGACAGTTTTAAATGTAGCGATGATGATCTATGGTTAACTCCCACAGCAGAAGTTCCCCTAACTAATCTTTATCGAAGTGAAATTGTCACTGATTCTGAGTTGCCGATTTATCATTGTGCCTATACTCCTTGTTTCCGTCGCGAAGCTGGAAGTGCAGGCAAAGATACTAGAGGATTAATCAGACTCCATCAGTTTAATAAGGTTGAGTTGGTCAAGCTGGTTCATCCAGAAAAGTCCGAGGAAGAACATCAATCTTTGGTGGCAAATGCGGAAGCAATTTTACAAGCGTTAAAACTACCTTATCGAGTAATTGAACTTTGTACAGGAGATTTAGGTTTTGGAGCAGCAAAATGTTACGACCTAGAAGTTTGGCTTCCTGCTGCCGATGCTTATAGAGAAATTTCTAGCTGTTCTAATTTCTTTGATTTTCAAGCAAGAAGAGCCAATATTCGTTTTAAAGAAGCTGGGAAAAAAGGGACAAAATATGTCCATACTCTTAATGGTTCGGGATTAGCGATCGGTAGAACAATGGCTGCTGTTTTGGAGAATTACCAATTGCCCAATGGTACAGTGGAAGTCCCAGAAGTTTTACAACTTTATTTGAAGAGAGAAGTCCTTTAGCTTTTACCTCTTACCTTTTACCTTTTACCTCTACTATGCTCTTGGCTTTTCAATCCCCAGGCCCGATTATCTTTGAAATTGGCCCTTTTATTATTCGTTGGTATGGTTTATTGATTGCTTCGGCAATTTTGATTGGTGTTACTTTATCCCAATACCTTGCAGAACGCAGAGGAGTTAATCCAGATTTATTGGGAGATTTGGCGATCTGGTTAGTCATCGGTGCAATTCCTGGTGCCAGATTATATTATGTGCTTTTTGAATGGCAACAATATGCTCAAAGGCCAGAAGATATTATTGCGATTTGGAAAGGGGGAATTGCGATTCACGGTGCAATTCTTGGTGGCACGATCGCGACTCTAATTTTTTCTCGAATTAATAAAATATCTATCTGGCAATTACTAGATCTGGTGGTACCTTCACTAATTTTGGGTCAGGCGATCGGCAGATGGGGTAATTTCTTTAACTCCGAGGCTTTTGGTCGGCCAACAGATTTACCTTGGAAACTATATATTCCTTTGAGTAATCGCCCGTCGGGATATTTGAATTACGAATATTTTCATCCAACTTTCTTATATGAATCTCTCTGGAATTTAGGTGTTTTTGCCATAATTATCGGGCTCTTTTTCTGGGGATTGAAAAATAAGGAGCGTTTGAAAACAGGAACTTTAGCGTTCGTTTATCTGATAAGTTATAGTGTCGGTCGCTTTTGGATTGAAGGTTTACGGACAGATAGCCTGATGTTGGGATTTTTGCGGATTGCTCAAGTGGTTAGTTTATCCGCGATCGCGATCGGCATCATCGGATTAATTTGGCTCTATGTTCTTAAGCGTCCTCTTCCAGGCACAGTGAAATCTAAAAAAATTGAAAATTAAAAATTGAAAATTGAAAATTATTAGAAATTGATGATTGATAACCCTTCACTGTTGGATTCTCAAGTTTATATTATTGGTGCTGGGCCTGGAGATCCTGAATTATTAACGGTTAAAGCTCATAACATCATTGCTCAAGCAGATGTCATTTTGTATGCTGACTCTTTAGTTCCGAAACAGATTTTGCAAAATACGCATGCTGATGCCGAACTTATTAAAACAGGGAGTAAGACTTTAGAAGAAATTGTTCCTTTGATGATTACTAAAGTGCAACAAGGTTTATCTGTAGTGCGGTTGCATTCAGGTGATTTGACTTTGTATAGTGCGATCGCAGAACAAATGAGATTACTCACCGAAGCGGATATTCCTTTTGAATTAATTCCAGGAATTAGTGCCTTTCAAGCTGCTGCGGCCAAACTCCAAACAGAATTAACTGTTCCAGAACTTGTTCAAACTATTATACTTACTCGGATATCAGGCCAAGCTTCTAATGTTCCTGAATCAGAGGATTTAGCTTCCCTGGCCGCCCATAAATCTAGTTTATGTCTGTATTTAGCTGCTCGCCATGTCGAAAAATCCCAAGAAAAACTATTAGAACATTATCCCCCTGAGACTCCAGTTGCCGTTTGTTATCGTGTGGGATGGCCCGATGAAAAAATCTGGTTGGTTTCTTTGGCTGAAATGGCAAAAGTTACTAGAGAAAATAATTTGATTAGAACTACTCTATATTTAATTAGCCCTGCTCTGAAAGAAGTCACTGAAGCTCGTTCCAGATTGTATCATCCAGAACATTCACATATTTTCCGACCAAATAAATTAAAGAAGTAACAAAAATAATCCTATATCCTTTATATAATTCCCAGGACTTTATCAGACATTTTTAAGAATTATTGGCAAAAATAGAGTTGAAGAGAAAATCTTCTTTTTTTAAGCTAACTAAATATATTTAATGAAATTTCTTAAATTTGATCCTACATCACTTAAATTTCGTCTCACCTTTGGCATTGCCGCATTTTCAGCTATTGGCTTAGGAGGATTGGCAGTTTGGACAAGTGTTCGAATGCAGCATATCTTAGTGTCTACTCATAAAGAAAATATTGTTTATATTGCCGAACGTTTTCCCCATGATGTGGATATCTATAGTGATATGGTTTCTTTGGAGGAAGGCGCGCAAAAGGCAATTGATAATCTTTCCACTGATAATAAAATAATTTGGGTTAAAAAGGATAATCAGATAATTGCCAAATCAGCTAAGTTAGAAAATAAAGCGATCGCGCAGAATCTTTTGTCTTTAAAAAATGTGCCACCGATTCCCCAGGTTCAAGATTTACAAGGTTCTTATTGGTTGTTATGTGCTTCTCCCCTGGAAGTAAAAGGAGTTAATCTAGGGCAATTTTATATTGCTCAAGATATAACCAGTGATCAGATCATGTTTTTAAATTTGATCCGTAGTTTGATTGTGGCGACTCTAACTGCGATCGCGGCAATGACGATTACTATTGCTTTTTATATTAATCGTTCTATCAAGCCCTTAAAGCGGATTAGTCAGATTACTTCTAATATTTCAGCTGATAAACTGAATGAAGCTCAAATTCATCTTGAAAAAGCACCCAGCGAAGTTCGAGAATTAGCAGATACTTTCGAGCAGATGTTGGAGCGACTAGGTCAATCTTGGGAACATCAAAGGCAACTTCTGAGTAATGTATCCCACGAATTACGTACTCCTTTAACGATTATTTCTGGCTATCTCCAAAGTACTTTGCGTCGCGGAACCAACTTAACTGATATGCAGCGAGAAGCGTTAACTACAGCATCTTCTGAGGCAGATCGCACAGTCCAATTATTACGAGATCTCCTAGATTTAGCTAGGGCTGATAGTGGTGCCATCCATTTTCAAAATGAAAAAATCTTACTCAATGATCTCATTGTTGATGTTGTTGAGATGGCACAGCAGTATAGCGATCGCCGAATTGATATTGAATTTCCTAATCAATTAATCGCGATCGAAGCAGATCTTAATCGTCTCAAACAAGTTTTACTAAACCTTATTGACAACGCAGTCAAATATTCCGAACCAAATACTCAAATCACAGTGGAATTAAAGTTATGCTCTAAAAGTGATGATGCAGTGATTGCCGTCAGCGATCAGGGGGTGGGCATTCCCTTGCAACAGCAACCTCGTATTTTTGAGCGTTTCTATCGTATCGATGAAGCCCGAAATCGTGCAGGAGGAACAGGACTAGGACTATCTATCGTCAAAACCTTAGTTGAAGGAATGGGTGGAAAAATCACTGTTCGTTCTCAACTAGGAGAAGGAAGCACCTTTACAGTCTGTTTTCCCGCCATTTAAATAATTTACTTTAAACTAATATTCCCCTATCTCAGCAACTAGCAATTAGCCATTAGCCATTAACACTTACATTATGAAGGCAAAACTGATTTCTTCCTTGGCTTTTTGCATTGTAAAGAGCAATATCCGCATCATAGATTAATGATTCGGGATTAGACTCGGCAAAAGGGATTAAGCTGCTTATTCCCTGGCTAACGGTAACAATATCACTCACATCTGATGATGGATGCTCAAGGTTGAGATTAAGTATGGCTGTCTGAATTTTATTGGCAATATAGATAGCACCATCTAAGTCAGTATGTGGCAAGATAACTGCAAATTCTTCTCCTCCATAGCGAGCTACTAAATCAGCAGGACGTTGAATGACATTCGCGATCGCCGAGGCCACTTTCTTTAAGCAATTATCTCCCGCCTGATGCCCTTTGCTATCGTTGTATCTTTTGAAATAATCGATATCTAGCAGAATTAACGATAAAGGCTCTTGTTGCCTGGCAAGTCTACGCCATTCTCTCTCTAGATAATTATCAAATTGACGACGATTGGCAATGCCTGTGAGTTTATCTATAGTAGCTAAACAATGTAATTCTTGGTTTGCCTGACGTAAAGCAATTTCAACCTTAATCCGTCGCTCAATTTCCTTTTGTAATAAAATATTCTGTTGCTGTAATAATTGTTGTAATCGTTGAATCTCCAATTGCCTTTCGATACGTGCAATTACCTCTTCAAGATAAAACGGTTTTGCAATATAGTCAACTCCACCTATTTCAATTGCTTTGACTCGATCTGTTTGATCGAGAGAATCACTGACAAAAATAATCGGTATTTTGTTAGTGCGATCATTGTCTTTGAGCGAAGAACAAACTTGGTAACCATTAACAGGAGGAGTCTCCAAGTCCAGAAGAATCAAATCTGGTTGCGTTTCTTGCGCAATATTAATTGCCCTGTTGCCATCGATGGCTTTTCTTGTTTGGTATCCCTTCTCATTGAGGGTTGTAGTTAAATGGTTCAGACCGTAGGGATTATTGTCAACAAGCAATATTGTATCTTGACGATGTTTCATCTTACAGCGCAAACCCCCCTAATAATCCATCAAACGTAACTGTGGAAACATCATAAAATATTGATTCTTAAGATATATTTAATTTTGTTTATTTTTATACAGTATAATTAATTAATTGTAAATACTGAATCAGGTTAATAATTCAGTACTACGATACCGATAATTACGGATAAGCCTCAGAATCAATCCAATTTATATCTAGGAAAAAAACATGATTTATCTCAAAAACCATGAAGTTTTGATTTTGAGTAAGTGTTTTTATGCTAAAAGTTGGTTTTGTACTAGCGTTGTTATGTCATGGAATCAGAAGATCGCCAAAACTCTTTATCTAAAGATAAAGCTATAGAACAGTTACGAACAACAGTTGATAAACTAGAAACGATTATTGAGCGACTTAACGCTGCATCTGTAGTCGATTTACCTTCTGCTGAGCCAGTGGTCGCCCTGGTAACAACCACAGAACAATTAGAAAATACGATTTCAAATTTACCAGAGGACACAGTAGCTCCCGAATCGCAGACGACTTCGATTAGTAATGAAAAGCTTCAGGATTCGCCAGAAGTTGCAGCCGTTTATTCTATAGAGCAACCGTCAGTTTCTGAATCGAAACCCTTAGAATTAGAATCAGCAAACCAACCTCCAATAATCCCAGAGCTTGATAAGACCGAAGCAACAGCTCAACAAGAAATTCCTCAATCAGTAACTACAGCTCAAACACAACCCACTCGGCCGAAAAAGAAAAAAAATTGGCTTGCTATTGCAATTATTGCCTTAATCCTAGCAATCATACCTATTTCTTTAAAGTATTTACCAATTGAAAAAACGACACAATTTTTATCAGAAAAGGTAGAAGAAATTGTCAGAGAAGGAACTACTTTAATTGCGACAAATTTACCAGATAATAAATTACCAAAAAAGCAAGAAATTTCAGTAATCAATCAAAAAATTGAGCCAATAGAAGATATTTCTCTCAGTGAACTTCCTCATAGTGAAATAGATACTATTGAACTTATTGAAGCTCCAGAACAGCAAATGGAGCCAATAGAAAAAGAAGTAATAGAAGTTTCTCTAGTTGAGGAAACTGAGTCAATAGCCTCAGAAATTACTGATTCTGATCAACCAAAATTATTATTAGAAGAGGAGACAGAATCAATATTAACTTCACAATCTGATATCGAAGCCTCTATCGTAAATAATGAAGTAGCAGAAATCGCTTTAGATATCCCAGAAGTTTTCGAAGTTATAGAAGAAGAACCCGAAATTGCTCTAGTTGAGGAAACTGAGTCAACAGCCTCAGAAATTAACGATTCTGATCAACCAGAATTATTATTAGAAGAGGAAGCAGAATCAATAGCAACTTCACAACCTGATGTCGAAGTCTCTATCGTAAATAATGAAGTAACAGAAATCGCTTCAGATATCCCAGAAGTTGTCGAATTTGAAGTTGATGAAGTTGAAGTTGACGAAGTTAAAGTTGCCGAAGTTGTGGAAGTTGGGGAATTAGAGTCTCAGTTGAATTCTGAAGCAACAGCGAACATCGATGAAACAATAAAGATAGATAAAAATAAAACAGCAAAGATAGATGAAGCAGCTATGGATGAAATAGCCATAGATAAAACAGTGGATTTAGAGATAGATAATATTCCAGAAAGTATTATAGAAACTGAACCAAAAATTGTCTTTCCTGAAAATTTAGTGGCGAGTGGGACAGAACAACTATTAGAGTTAAAAACCGTAATTCATGATATAAAACTCACTCCTGAACAAGATTTGATTGCTGCATTAAGTGCGCAAGTTTTGCAACTTTCTGAAGGCTATCAAGAGGATATCGTATTATCTATAGAACCAAATATGTCTAACAATATTTTGATTGTTAGAGTTGCTGATGATTGGTATCAATTGGAAGCTACAGAACAAGATGAAATTGTCGCTGATATGTTAGCGCGATCGCAGGATTTAGAGTTTCGAAAATTAGAAATAACAGATCAAAACAATAACTTAGTCGCTCGTAGTCCCGTAGTTGGTCAAAACATGATAATCTTCCGTCGCAATTTTCTTACTCAAACTTCTAATTCCTGACATACTTTCGATAAACTATTAAGTACTAATAGTTTGCCTGGTATTTAATTTTGTGCCATAGTGGAATTACTTATGTAACTTTACTATGACATTTTATTTTATAGAGAGGTAAATTATGGATACTCTGGTTGAAAATAATATTTTAGTTGAGAATGATATTTTAGGTGAAAATAGAACTCTTACCCTTCCATTATCTGATGAGCTACCTGAGCCTTTAGTACCACCAGTTCTGCCATTAGAAACATCGGGAACACCAGAAGATGATAGTCTATTTGGCCAAGGAGGAGATGACAATTTCAATGGTGGCGAAGGCAATGACACAATATTCGGCGGCGGTGGTCGGGACTCTTTATTCGGAGGAAGAGGTCGGGACTCTTTGGATGGAGGCCAAGACAATGATTTCCTAGTAGGAGGAGCGCAAGATGATACCTTAGTTGGCGGAGCCGGCAATGATACGATGCTTGGTCAATCTAATGTTGACTATTTGTATGGTGGTTCTGGCAATGATCAGCTAAAGGGTGGCGATGGCAATGATAGCCTATCTGGCGCTGATGGATTAGATTCCTTGTATGGAGGCGCAGGCTTTGATCAATTTGAGGTCTGGCGTAGTGGCTGGACTGATCAAAATATAATTGCTGATTACGAAGATGGTCAAGATAAGATTGCAATTCACGATAGTCAAATTAGTGGCTTTGATGATTTGTCGATTATTCAGACAGGTTCTGATGTAACAATTCAAGACATTAATGATGCCAATATTTATTACGCGACGGTCAATGATACTTTGATTAGCGATTTAACGGCTGATGACTTTTTATTCGCCTAGAAAAAACTATATTAATGTATCTTATTAATCGATTTTATGGATAACAGGCGTCTTTTGCCCTAATTCTAAGGGTATTTTAATGGAGTTTGCTTCTGGTTGAGAGAAACCAAAACTCTCTAGACTATCTAGTAAAGCTTCTGAGATGATTGATTCTTGAGGTTGAGCCAGCATTAAATAAAAATATTCTACTAACTGTAAAAGTTGTTCCCGACTGAGGCGATTTTTCTTTCCTAAATTAGTTAGTTGTCGGATTACGATCAAGCGTTTAAGCGGGTCAACAGCAGTTAATTCCAAAAGTAATTCATTGAATTTAGTTTCCCCATTGCGATCGCGATTGAAATGCCATCCTAACAAGAATAGAGTAATTAAGGTAACAAAACCCTGTAAAATAGATCCTGTAGCTAGCCAGCGATTTTCTGAATCAGCCCAAATTGAAGCTGTGAGATAAGTGATGAAAGCACCCAGGCCACCAGTTCCCACGGCAAAGGCTAGTTTGCGATTGTAACCAGTCAACAAACCTTGACATCTTCGAAAGAATCTCTGCCAATGCTGCTTTTTGAAGGTATAGACGATTAACATCACAACTATACCCACAAAAGTTGCCAGGAGTAGTTTCCAATTCCACCACCATAGAAGTATTATCCCTAGCAGCAATAGCCCTCTAGTGGTAATTTTGGATACCTGCCTAGGAGACAAGGCTAAAATATCCCAGTCTTTGGCTTGAGCTTGAGACAAAATTGATACGAGAGCTTGCTCCCATCGGTATAAAATCTTAGGCACGAAGGTTATTTACCGTAATATTCAGCTACAGCTTACCAATTTAACATCAATATCGGTATAAATGTCAGGCTTGAGCAAGACTATGTTGGATCTATAATGATGAACGAACGAACAAAAAAGAACCAAGAAAAACAAGTAATAAAGAACAGGCAAGCTACTTCTATTCAGAAAAATATTTTGTATCCTATCTATTGAGGCATTTATGTCAACTACAGCAAATATTCCTAGCAATCCAGATAAAGAAAAAGCTCTAAATTTAGTTTTAAAACAAATCGAGCGCAACTTTGGTAAGGGTGCCATTATGCGCCTTGGTGATGCAGCACAGATGAAAGTGGAAACAATCCCCAGTGGAGCATTGACTCTAGATATTGCTCTTGGTGGTGGTCTACCCAAAGGAAGAATTATTGAGATTTATGGACCAGAAAGTTCTGGGAAGACGACATTAGCCTTGCACGCGATCGCAGAAATTCAGAAAACAGGGGGAGTTGCTGCTTTTGTTGATGCAGAACATGCCCTTGATCCCACCTATTCTCAGGCTTTGGGAGTTGATATCGAAAACCTTTTGGTAGCCCAACCAGATCATGGAGAATCGGCATTAGAAATAGTTGATCAGTTAGTGCGCTCTGCAGCTGTAGATTTGGTGGTAATTGACTCGGTAGCAGCTTTAGTTCCTCGCGCAGAAATAGAAGGGGAAATGGGGGATAATCAAATGGGTTTACAAGCTCGTTTGATGAGTAAAGCTTTAAGGAAAATTGCTGGAAATATTGGCAGATCAGGCTCTACGGTGATTTTTCTCAATCAGTTACGCCAAAAGATCGGGATCACCTATGGCAATCCTGAAGTTACCACCGGAGGTACCGCATTGAAATTTTATGCTTCAGTGCGTTTAGATATTCGTCGCTCCCAATCTTTGAAAAAAGGAAGTGAAGATCAATATGGCAATCGTGTTAAGGTCAAAGTTGCCAAAAATAAAGTTGCACCACCGTTTAGAGTTGCCGAATTCGATATTATTTTCGGTCAAGGTATTTCCCGTATGGGTTGTATCTTAGATATCGCAGAAAGTGAAGATATTATAGTTCGCAAAGGCGCTTGGTATAGCTATAACGGCGATAATATCGGTCAGGGACGAGAAAACACGGTCAAATATTTGAAAGAACATGATGAGTTAGCATTAGAGATTGAAAAATTAGTGAGAGCCAAATTAGTTGTTGAACCTACCACTGCTATTGAAGATGATGCAGATTTAGAAGATTAATCAAAATAAGGATGGGGAGCAACTCCTCATCCTTCTATTAGGTCACGTTACTGTTATGTGAAGCGTTATCATTATGTGTAACTCGAAGCTAGTTCTCGAAGGAAGCAGTATCCTCTACTCTAGGGTTTGGGTTTGTAGAACATCGTCTCTTTTTCAATCTTCAGATTAGAGATGTTCCCAGATTTGCCGATTGCCATAATTCGTAAATTGATTTTTCTGCTTGCTCTCCTAGAGTTGAGACAAAAACACCTGATTCACTATTTTCTTTGGTAGTTATCCAAGTGCCTCTGAGTCGGAATTCAAAGGATTCTTCATCACAAGGATCTAATTCGACAACGCCATCATATTCTTCTTTTAAG
The DNA here is from genome assembly GCA_039190385.1 of Cyanobacteria bacterium P01_F01_bin.143. Classification (GTDB taxonomy): domain Bacteria; phylum Cyanobacteriota; class Cyanobacteriia; order Cyanobacteriales; family Xenococcaceae; genus Xenococcus. The sequence goes on from JBCCYD010000035.1 coordinate 19,295, forward strand.
GCTTCTATATTACTGATATAAGGAAGATCTCCAGGCAACAGAATAGAAGCAGTACTAGGTTCGACATAAATACTACTAGAAGCGCGTAAACAAAGCAATACTCTGTCTACTAGCCAAGTTTCTAAAGAGTCTGGTAAATGTTCTAGATAGAATCCCGTATTGGTATAAGTAATTTTTAACATTATGTACTTTCCCCATTAAAAATTATAATTCATTTAGTTAGTTAATTCTTTCCAATATTTGCTGATAAATGTTTACACTATAGAGTTATAATCCTCCTAAGGAGTGGGAAATAATTTGTTATATATTTAACTTTTGAATATTTTTGCCCTATTGGCATTGATGCAAATCACTGTGGAGGATTGATTTATATCCAATAGCGATCAAAAAGCTTCACTTGTAGGTTATATTTAACAACGAATATAAACTTTTGTTAAGCTCATCATCTTATATAAACATTTTATTAAAAATATTTGGTAATATTTTGGTTATCATTCAGATTTCAAGTCAATTAAAAATCGAATAAAAATCGAATATTGCTGTAGTTTGTGTTGTAATTAAAGCTATACTCTGTACTGCGATCGTGTTTGGATTCCCAGCTTGGTAATATAGATGCAATTGCTACTCATATCCACGGAAAAACATCCTTTATCCAATATTCCAATATTGTTGCTGAGCTATTGTCTCGGATTTCATCAACTATTGGATTACAGAGTTCAACAAGTAACCCTGAAGTTGCTTACTAGTAGTATCTAAAGCAATGTTTTTGGTACTACACTAATATTACCGCAATGTCTAGTCATTTATAGGAGCAAATTATGCGAACTTTAACTCGTACCTCGACGACTGAAATGGAAGTTACCAGTATTCGTCTGGAACGAAGCCTTAAGGATAAACTCAAGGAGTTGTCTGGAAATCAGGGATATCAGGCGTTGATTCGAGATATTCTATGGAATTATGTTCACCAAAAATCAGGAGATTATAGACCCCAATTTGCGGCTTCTGATATTCGTGCTACAGCTGAAGCAACTGCGCGCAAAGATGAAAGTTGTGCTTTGACAGGCAAATTAATTCAAGAAGGTGAAACGATGTTACTTGCTTTCACGATATATGGTGATTTTGTACCTTTGAGTTTGGAAAGTTTGGAGAAGGAATAGATACTTTGGATTTATGTTGAGATAAGTGATGGTTATCCAACCTCCTTATCCCAACTATCATTGCGTCACAATGAAAGGAAGATTTATCACGACCCAAGCCTTAGAGATTAAAGGCGAAAGAGGAGAGCAGGTGGTTTGGGAGGCAATTCAAACTGCATTTAGCGAAAGGGATTGTTTAGCTTATTGGCGTTATCCAATTTTTGACCCGCGAGGCAGATTTCGTAAAGAGCCAGATATTTTAATTGCTGATTATGATTTGGGTTTAATTGTCATTGAAGTTAAGGCGATCGCGATTACGAATATAGTCGGAATTAACGGACATCGTTGGCAATATAAAGATTTTTATACTAATTACGGCAATCCTTATCAACAAGCCGAAAGTCAATTATTTACCTTATTAGAATATAGCGATCGCGAAGCAATCTTGAGAAAACAAATTGCGGCTAGGGTTTTAATTGCTTTACCTTACATTACCCAAGAAGAATGGCAAGCGAAGGGATTTGCTGGGCTTCCGAGTAATCCGCCAATTTTGTTTAAAAATCATTTGGAGCAACCGCACGCTCTTCATGCGGTAATTCAAGCAAGTTCCGCTTTAAGATTAGGTCGTCAACTGACAGCAACTCAATGGGAATTATTATTAGCGACTCTGGCCGGGACTTCTATTTATCAGCCAGAGCTGCCTCAAACTAGCAAACATAAGCAGAGCCGTAGTCAAATTTTGCATCAGGCGCGATCTCGATTAAATCAATTAGATTTACAACAAGAACAAATCGCTAAACAAATTCCCCCAGGAATGCAAAGGATTAGAGGCGTAGCTGGTTCAGGGAAGACAGTAATACTTTGTCAGAAAGCTGCTTTAATGCATTTAAAATATCCTCAATGGCGGATTGCTTTAGTATTTTTTTCGCGGAATCTTTATGAAGTGATCACAGAACAAGTGAATCGCTGGATTCAATACTTTACAAATGGAAAACAGCAATATGATGCTCAAAAATCTAGTTTAAAAATTCTCCATGCTTGGGGAAGTAAAAATCAGCCAGGATTCTATAGCACTATTTGCAATCTGACTAGAAAAAGGGCAATTCCGGTTTCAGAAACGGTCAGTAGAAAACCCAATGAGGCATTAGGAGAAGTCTGTTTACATTTATTAGAAACCACTGCTATTCCCCAAGTTTTTGATGCGATTTTAATTGATGAGGCTCAAGATTTATTAGTGGAGCAATGGCAATATCAAGATAAACAGCCTTTTTTTTGGTTAGCGTATCAAGCTTTGCGTTCGGTTAATCCCGTTCATCCGCAACAAAAAAGATTGATCTGGGCTTATGATGAAATGCAAAACTTATCTAGTTCTATCGTGCCAACTGCGGGAGAATTGTTTGGCGAAGAATTAGCTCATTTGGTTGCAGGAGAGCATGTCAATAAAATTCCTAAGACGATTAATTTGACGCGTTGCTATCGTAGTCCAGATCGTATTGTTAATATTGCTAACGCGATCGCAATGGGTTATTTAAATTCTGAATCAATTTTAACTGGCTTCAATTATGAGGAAGAATGGCAGGCGATCGGTTATCAAGTTACAGGAAAGTTAGAATCCAATAATCAAATAATTTTGCAGTATCAAGCATTTAATAATGCTAATTCTATTGAAGAGCTTTGGCCAGATGATATTATAAGTTTTCAAGTTTATAATTCTCACTACCAGGAACTAATTGCTTTAGCTAATAATATCAAATATAATTTGTCACAAGATAATTTACTAGCTAATGACATATTGGTTATTCCAATTAATTCATCTAAAAATGGTAATTTTTTAGTACAGCAAACTGCTAATTTTTTAAGCAAGCAAGGTCTTAGTATTTTTCTTCCTGGTAGTAAATCTACTAACTCTTCTGATAGTGGTATTCATGATACTCATACTAATAAATTTTGGTCTCCTGGCTCAATTACAATCGCGAATAGTTATCGAACTAAGGGACAAGAAGCTGCCGTTATATATATTATTGGACTAGATAATTTAGCTAAAGATGCAAATAATTTAGCTCTCCGTAATCAATTATTTATTGCTTTAACTCGTACTCAAGGTTGGGGAAGTTTGAGTGGTATTGGTGACTATGATTTCTATCAAGAGTTAGAACAAGTTATTGCTAATGGGAATAAGTTCGAGTTTATTTTTTCTGATAGTAATCCTAGAGGAATTAGTATCAGCGATCGCGCTAATATGTTACGAGGATATGCTCTAGGGAGAAGAAATTTCTCTTACGCCAATTTACAAAATGCTAATTTAGCAAATAAGAATCTAGCAAATATTAATTTAATTGCGGCAAATCTTGTGGGTTCCAATTTAGAAAATACTAATTTATCGGGTGCTAAATTAATTGAAGCAAATTTAACTAATGCCAACTTGAAAGGCGCCAATTTATTAAATGCCAAACTTATGGGCGCTGATTTAACCGATGCTATTTTAACCAATACAATATTTGAATAATTGATATTTTTGGGGCTTATTTTCTTGCTTGACAGTATTTTTTCTTAAATAAAAACCCTTAGGATATTATCCTAAAGCAAAATTATTAATTGATAATTCCTCATATTTACTAGGATACTTAATAATTTAGATAAAAAATTTATCAAACAAGATATTTCGCTACAAGAAAATGGGTAACCTAAAAAGCAATAGGCAAGATTTCTTGATCAGAGAATAACCATGAGAAGATATTTTAAGAAAAATGTGATTTCGCCAAAGTTAAAGTACTTTGTTATCGCAACAACGATTTCTCTAGTGAGCTTAGGAACTATTGATGCTCCTAGTCAAGCAGGTGCTTTATTGGGAGGAAAATATGGTTATTCTAGTAGCGAGCTTGATTTGGCTAATATAAAGGCTCAAAACCAAAGCATCATTAATTTATTATCAGAAATTTCAGTTCCTGAATCTAATAATTCACAAACTTCACAACTTGACTTATCACAAAATTTAGATAACTTGAGTTCAGTAGATCAACTCAATCAACAAGTTCAGGATTATTATCAAGTATTGCTCGATGAACCGACAAATCTTACCCAAGAAGAAGCGAACGAAATTTTAGCAAAGGAATTAGATGGACTCCCTGCCGCCGACAAAATTAATCAAGATATCCGCGACAAATATCAAGGGATCATTGATGAAGACACAGAAATGATGAACATGATAGAGGCCCGTAAATTATTATCAGGAGATAATGAATTAGGTGCTGAGTTCGCTACAGGAGCTGATATTGATGCCGAACAAGCTATGGCGATGCTGCAAGCAGAGGGTCTGTTGGATACTCTGCCTGGTGCGGATAAGGATGCTATTACTTTTCCTTTACCCTTGTTTATTGGATTTTTATTAATTATTGCTAGTATTTTAGCTCCTATATTTATTGCGGTAGGTAAGGTGTTAGAAGAAGAAGTTGTTGAAGGTTTACAGGAAAAATACGGTAAACCAAAAGTTCCAGACAAGGCAGTAACTTTACATAATAAAACTTTTCGAGAATTAAAAACCTTGGCTAATAGAGCTTCGAGAATTGCTGATGAAAAGTTTGGTAGTGAAGAGTTTATGATTTATACCAAACTCAAAAAGCAAGTAGAGCAAGGGGTTAATGAATATAAAACCATTGGACAAAGTATTAAATATTTAGAGGTCGCGATCGCAGCACAAAGTAGTTTTTTAAAATTAGAATCAACAGAATTACGTTTTCGCAGTCGTAAACAACAAGCATTTTATAATTTTGTTGCCGATACTATCTCAGAAGATCTTGATAAGGATGTTTTCCGCGATAAAGTGAAAAAGAAACTCGGCCAAGTACTACCACTATTAAATAGTGAAGAAGGGAGAAATGCTTTGCAGTCTTATCTTAAAGAAATCAAT
>JBCCYD010000036.1:0-24216 GCA_039190385.1 Cyanobacteria bacterium P01_F01_bin.143
CTTCGTTCTAAAGCTTGTACTACAACATTGACAAAACTTTCTAAAATTTGGACATCCCATTCATAAATATACTGGCGATATTTTCTGTTATAACCAGCTTCTACTGTTCCAATTACTAAATTACTTAGAGTTTCTATCATAGGGATAAAAACTCTAACAACATTTCGATGACCAAACTCTTCATAAACATCTAAATCAAAACGTTTATCAACTTGAGGTGGAACTTCTATTTCTTTAGTTCTTACTAAATCTGCCTGAATGTCAATACTGGTTAGTTTATGGTCAGCTTTATTTTTGAATTCTGATACTTTATCTTGTGGAATACCACGTATATATTCGGATTTAATACAAGTTCTTTCTTGATTAACTAGAGAAATATTCACTATATCAAATTTAAGAGTTTTAGTAATGCCATCTAGTACTGCTTCCATAATTTTTTCATAGTTTTGTTCATTAGCAATTTTTTGTTCTATTGCGCGAAGATTTAAAAGTTTTTTCTCAGACCTAATTCTTTCAATTTCTATTGCTGCATGACCGGCTAAAGACCATAAAAGATCTTGTTCCGATTCATTAAAGGCATTGATTTCTACACTTTCAAGGCTTAAAACTCCTATGATTTTTGATCCTTCTTCAATATTTGTGCCTACTCGAACTTGAATTTTATCGATTAGTATGGGAATTACTAACTGTGATTTGGTGTCTTGCCAATAGGAACTATAGTTATCTTTAAATGAAGAATTATTTATATCATTTATGACAATTGGCGTTTTTTCTTCTAAAGCTTTTCCAATAATCCCAGTACCGTAGCCTATTGATTTGTTCAGATTTAAAGGGATGTTAGATTGAACCACATTAAGCTTACCAGTTTCATAATCTAAGCGAAAAATCATTATTCTGGCTGATGTAATTAACTTCAATGCACCTTCCAAAAGTAAATTATCAAGTTCATCAATTTCAGAAGAATTGGTAATCCTTAACATTATGTCAGTTAACTCATGTAACTTTTCTGTTAAATTATCAAGCTTATATGTTTTATCTATCTTTTCTTTAGTTAATTCTATTTTTTGCAGAGATAAAGTTGCATAATGAGCAATAGATGAAAATATATATTTTTCCCAAGATTGAAAAATACGGATCTCTTTAGTAAATATATCTAGAATGCCAACACACTCTTGTTGAATTTTTAGTGGGTAACAGAACAAAGAGACCCATTGTCTTGTTATTAGTAGCTCTTTATCTTCAAGTCTGTAACGATCTTGGTTAATATCGGATAAATAGAAAACTTTTTGATGAGATGGAAATTGCACTCCAGGATGTTTAACATCTAGCTCAGTTTTTTTGTATTCATCATCTACTTCTTCAGAAGCAGCGAAAACATTATAGACATCTCTGTGATTGTCTTTAACCCAGAGAATACAAACAGGAACAGACAAATATTGACAGACTTTTTCTGGTAGCATCTGTATAAATTCATCTGGAGCTTGGTTAATTGAGTCTTCTGCTAAATCATTGAGAATACTCAATAGCTCATCGGCTGTTGGGTTGGAATCTAACATAGATAATTGCTGTCATAATTGAACTTGAAGGAAAGCAAAATGTAAGATAAGCAATCGCAACACAAAAATAAGCTTTCATAGTTGTCAAGCTTAAGCTTACCTTAACCTCTATTCCTCCAAGGTCTTACTTGGCTAAAATATTTAAATTTTATGCAAATCTCAACATTTCTTTACAATTAAACAATTTAATTCAATAATCTATACTTGGAGAAACAATCAGAATTTAATGTTTCTTGCGGAGTAAAAGGAGATTGATGGGGGAAAATATTACGAGATAAGCCAGTTTCGGCGGCAGCTAGGTCGATCGCGTCTTGATAAGATTCGTCGAAAACTTCCAAGAAATAAGATTTTAGACTAGGACTATCCTTAAAAGATTGTTGGAGTCTTTTGCGATGTTCAACAATGGGAAGTAACCAACTATTAGTTCGTTTTTCTTGCTGATATTTATATTTTAGCAAATGCATTAAAAGAATTCTTAAGTTACTACGAACAGCTTTTCTCTCACTCCTCCCCATATCTTCAATTTCTTCAATTAATTTAACCACGTCTATTTCAGCTAACTTTCCTTGACGTAATTTTTCTGCTGTGACAGTTAACCATTGATAATAGTCTTTCTCATATAGGGAATCGGCTAAATCTCTTTGAGTCATACATAAACAACCTCAGCCAAAATGCGTTTTCGGTAACGGTGTTTTAGCCCTTTTTTCGTTACGACATCTGCTTTGATTCCCAGGATATCACTCAGATAAAACTCCAAGTCCAGCAACTCAAGTAAATTGGGAGCTTCCGCGTAATCAATCAATACATCTAGATCACTATCTTCTTTTTGTTCTCCTCGCACATAGGAGCCAAATATTCCTAATTCAGTGACATGGTATTTTTTCTGAATAATCTGCTTATCCTTACTTAGAATCGCTTTGATTTCATTTAATTTCTTCATTATTGATTTGTGCAGTAAAACCTCTTCTTCTCTAATATTATCAACGGTTAAAGTTCATTGAAAGAAAGTTGGTATCGCTGCGCCACAACTAATTTAAAACTTCCTTTAATCGATGTTGTTGCCAAAGAGATTGATACAATCCATCCTGATCACATAACTCATCATGAGTTCCAGCCTGGACAATCTTGCCCTGATCCATTACTAAAATGCGATCGCTGTTGGCCGCCGCCGATAATTGGTGAGAAATAAAAATCACGGTTCTTTTCTCTCTTTCAGGAGAAAGATTATTCAAAATCTCAGTTGCAGTTTCGTTATCCACACTAGAAAGCGCATCATCCAAAATCAAGACAGGTGCATCTACCATCAAAGCTCTGGCTAACGAAGTTCTTTGTCGCTGACCACCAGAGAGCGTAATTCCCCGTTCTCCAACCATTGTTTCGTATTTATTGGGGAATTTAATAATTTCTGGGTGAATTTGGGCTTGTTTCGCTACATATTCGATCTCCGCAGTTTCCTCCAAGGGTTCTCCGTAACGAATATTATTTTTGATCGTGGTACTGAAAAGAAAACTTTCCTGGGGTACATAGGCGATCGCTTTTCTAAGATCCTGTAACGATAATTCGGTAACATCGTAGCCATCGATAAAAAGTTGACCTGGCTCCACATCGATTAACCGAGGCAAAGCGTTAGCTAAAGTAGATTTCCCAGAACCAATCGAGCCGACGATCGCGATGGTTTCACCGGGTTGAATTGTAAAATTAAGCTCATTTAACGCTGGAACTTTACTATCTGGATATCTATAGGTTAAATTACGAGCCGTGATTTTTCCTTGTATCGTTTCTGTATCTACCTCAATTGGTTGAGCCTGATTTTTGATTTTGGCTTCGGCAAGGATAATTGATTCTATGCGATCAATACTGACTTCTCCTCTTTGATAGGCTGTAATCGTAAAGCCCAATAAAGCAGTAGGAAATACTAATTTTTCCACATAGAGAATTAGAGCTACAAAATTACCAACCGTAATTTCTCCTCTCGCGATCGCGCCTGTACCCAACCACAATAAAATCAATAAACTAATATAAGAAATTCCTTCGATAATCGGAAACAATAAGTTCCTAATTTGTGCAAGTCGCAAATTCGCTTTCAACAACTTCTGATTGTTCTGACGAAATGCAATTCTTTCCTGTTCTTCCTGGGCATAAATTTTAATCAAAGAAATGCCACTAATATCTTCTTGAACCAACTCACTTAGATCAGAAAGGCTTTCCTGTACTTGCTCTTGACTATCCCGCATCTTGCCACTGAAAAGTTGCACCGTCATAATCATCACCGGATAAATCGACATTGCCATCAAAGATAGAGGAACATTGATGTTCAACATAAAAGGAAAAGTGAAGCCATAGGCAAAAATAATATTGACAAAGCTTAAAACGACAAAGCCCACCAAACGACGGACATTATCCACATCGCTAGTGGCCCGAGAGATTAAATCTCCAGAAGAAATATTGTCAAAATAACGAGGCTCAAGAGTCAATAGATGCTGAAAGATATTCTGTTTAAGATCAAACTCAACCTGTCTGCCAGCACCAAAGATCGAAATCCGCGAGAGCATTCTCATGCCCCACATTAGAGAAGCCAATATCAGCAAGATGATTGCTTGACGAGATAGCTCAGCAAAACTAAACCCAATTTTGAGCTGATCAATACTGTTGCTAATCAGTAGGGGAAGATAAGCACTTACAATATTGACCAAGAATAGGAAAAAAATACCCAAAGAGACAATCTTCCAATGGGGGCGTAAATAAGTTCTGATTGTTTTTAGCCTGGAATTTGCCATATTAAATTAATATATTTTATGTTTTTGGGAAATTTTAGTTTTGTAATCATGTTAATCTAGGACTACCGCAAAAACAAAGGTGAAAGCGATGGTCCAGCTACAACCAAGCTCCCAGCCAGCAGTCATCTATCCCGATAGTGATGGCAAACCAATGGCAGATAATACTAAGCAATTTCGTTGGATAGTAGCGATTAAGCAAAATTTGGATTGGTTATTTCGTGATGATTCCAATGTTTTTGTCGCAGGTGATTTGTTGTGGTATCCCGTAGAAGGAGATAACAAAAAATGTACTGCACCTGATGTCATGGTAGTTTTGGGTCGTCCTAAAGGCGATCGCGGCTCCTATAAACAGTGGGAAGAAGAAAATATTCCGCCCCAAATAGTGTTTGAAATTCTTTCCCCAGGCAATCGGCGGGCTGAGATGAGTCGAAAATTATTGTTTTACGATCGCTTTGGCGTAGATGAATATTATATCTACGATCCCGATAAAAATGAGTTGAGCGGCTGGCTGCGTCGGGAAGGATTTCTTGATATGATTGAGCCGATCACAGATTGGGTAAGTCCCCTGTTGCAGATCAAGTTTAATTTAACCGAAGATGAGTTACAAATTTTTTATCCAGATGGGCAAAAGTTTTTGAGCTATGAAGAAATTGCACAACAAGTAGCAGTTGAAAGTCAAAGGGCTGAAACAGAACGTCAACGAGCTGAAGCAGAAAGTCAAAGGGCGGAAGCAGAATATCAACGCGCTGAAGAAGAATCTCAACGAGCCGAAGCGGAATACCAACGCGCTGAGGAAGAATCTCAACGAGCTGAGAAAGCCGAAGCAAAAGCCAATCTTTTGGCAGAAAAATTACGAGAAATGGGGATTGATCCCGATCAAATTTGAAGTAACAATTCTATGGGTTTTCCTCGGAATTGGACAATAATCGTTCTTCCCATTCACGATCTATTTTTTCGGCATTACTAATTTCTTGATCCAAGAGATCTGTTTCAGTTGTGTAGACTAAATCCTGTTCACTAATAATTTTTTGTTGAGCAAATTTTTTGGCAAAGGTAATTTTTTTCTGTAAAGAGCCGTCTAAATTTTTTAATGCGATCGCGTTCTCTTGACGAGATTTATTCCGATCAGTAATTTTTCCATTTCGTCCTTGAATCCAAAAGTAACGCAACAAGGGAATCGAGAGAAAAGCAATTCCATATCCTAATAAAATGCCATAAATCGAACTTATAAAAGTAATAAAATCGCTACTTATCTCATAATTCGATTGAAGTAAAGAATTAAGCATTAAAGCCAAAATTAAATTGACTGCCCCTAACGCGATCGCCAAGAGGATTTGACGGCTACTAGCTTGACTAAAACGCCAAAATTCTTCTTCAAGAAAATCGGGCAGAGAAATATCCTGATCTTGACTTGCTGTTACTTGTAATTCAGGAAAATAATAAATAATTTCACCATCCGGTGATACTTCTGGATAGCCGTTAAATCGAGTTATAACTGGTAAAATGAAATCTTCGCTCGTATCGGTTTGATCAATAAAAGGAGCGACTTGTTCAGCGACAATTGATCCTTTATTATTTTTAATTAACTTACCAATAGTTGAATTACGAGTCTCTTCCAAATCAGCATTAGGATTACCATCACCAAAGAGAAAAGAGTAAACTGCTTCGAGAAAATTCATCTCATTTTCTTCGTTACTATTGCCTCTCAACTGATAATTTCTACGAGTATAGTTCGGTTGAAACCAGCGCAAAAAATTTGACAAAGACCAGATATTATAAAAGGAGATAGAACCCCCACCACGATAATTATTTCTTCTCTGGTTATTATCACTACTAGAACTAGAACTAGAACTAATAGAAATTACCATAACTGAGATTGCCAATAACATTAAGATAATCGATACAATCAAGACAATACCAAAGGAGATCCGAATCAAATAAAATAACACTTGCCAAACCTTTGACCACCATTTTTGCCATCGGAGTTGCCAATATTTATTGCGTAGAACAGCTCGAAAATTTTTGGGGAAGCAATAGACAATATCTCCTGATTCGGCAACCTGTAAGTTTCCCTTGGCATCGGCGGCTAAAGCTAATAATCCGCTTTGAGCTACATTGAGTTTTAATCCGGCTTGTGCGGCGACATCACCTACAGTAACGCGATAATTCAAATTATCAATTGAGTCCATAATCTGAGGATTTGGAGTCATAATGTCTTTTAAGTCTATTCATGTCTTACATACATTGTTTTCACCTTAGACCATTTTTAATGCAAACAGCCATGTTGATAATGTTCAATCTTCAATACTAAATCTTTGAAATAAGCTTGCAAGGATCGTGTTAGAAACCAAGAAACCTTCGGGATCGCTTAATCGTAATCTTTGATCTTGGTTGATTGTGCAAATTTCTACTAAGTTTTGCCGTTGATAAGTTTGTAAACTAGACAAAATCTGATCAATTGTCTGTTCTCCGAACTCTTGACTAATTTGCGAGAGGCTAACTCCGTCAGCTAAACGCAGCCCTAACATTAAAGTTTCTAGCAAGCGATCGCATTTCGATATTTCTGCTACTTCAATCTTGGCACCATCGCTTACCCAAGAGTAATATTCTTTTCTCGTACGCGGGCGAGTATATCTTTTGCCACCAACATAACTAGCAGCACTCATGCCAAAAGCATAATAGGATTCATTTTGCCAATAAACTCTATTGTGACGACATTGATATCCTGGTTGGGCATAATTTGAGATTTCATAATGCTCGTAACCGCTATTAGTTAGCATCTGTTGCGTTAATGCATACATGGCGGCGCTAGTTTCTTCTGTGGGTAAAGGTTGTTCTCCCGGATCATATTGTTTACCAAAAGCTGTGACTGGTTCTAATACGAGATCGTAGCAAGATAGATGTTTCGGCGCGATCGCGATCGCGGTTGCTAAAGAACTTTCTACTTGTTGCAAAGTCTGATGGGGCAAACCGGTAATTAAATCAAGACTCCAATTATCGACATTTAATTGTTTAATCAACTCAATTGCGGTGAAAATATCCTCCCTATTATGAGATCTCCCACAAACTTTCAATAATTCCTCATCAAAGGTTTGGACTCCTAAACTAAAACGATTCACTCCTAAACTCAGATACTCTTGTAACTGCTGTTTACTAAAAGTCCCTGGGTCGATTTCCATAGAAATCTCCGCATCATTAGCAATTCCCAAATGTTGAGCAACCGTAGTTAAAATTTCTCCTAAGTTGTTTACTGGTAATACCGAAGGAGTTCCGCCACCAAAAAATATTGTTTGTAAAGAACTGTTGTGAGCAGGAGTTGACTTGATCTCTTGTTGGAGATAATTAACGTAATCGACCACCATTGTCGAATTATTAGACAATGCGCGATCGCCTGTGACCGTGATGGCAAAATCGCAATAGTAGCAACGACGACGACAAAAAGGGATATGAATATAGGCAGCTTTGGGTGATTTTTGGGTCATCATAAAACTATTCACGATATTTTTATTATTTTTGGGCAGTATGGGATTACAATTCGAGCAAAAATAATTAAAATGCTAACTAGGCATTTTTAACTGAAAAGGAAACTATTATCCGTGTTTCTTCGTAAATTTCAAATTAACAGAGTTATATCTTTAACCATGAATCGTAAAATCCAATGGCTACTAATTTTGTTGGTGTTAATTTCTAGTGCCGTTGGTTATAAACAATTGCAAAGTTATCTTGTTCAACCAGATGCCGTATTTGTTTTGGGTGGACATGAAGAAAGAGAAAAATTCGCTGCGGAGTTAGGAAAAAGATATCCCCATTTAGATATTTGGGTATCCGGTGGTAGTCCCCAACACTATGTTAGAAGAATTTTTGCGACCAGAGGGATCAAAGGCGATCGCTTGCATTTGGACTATCGTGCGAGTGATACGGTGACTAACTTTACCACCTTAGTAGATGAGCTTCAAGCCCATGGGATCGAGAGTGTTTATCTGGTCACTTCAGAAAATCATATGACCCGCGCTCGCATCGTTGGGGAAATAGTTTTTGGTAGTCGGGGAATTGTACTCAAACCTCTAGCTGTACCTTCTTCTTCTCCTCCTGAACCCATCGAAAAATCTGTCAGAGATGGTGCGCGATCGATTTTTTGGTTAGCTACGGGAAATAGTTTAGCGATTACTAGAAAAATTGAGAATTGAGAATTGAAAATTGAGAATTGCTAATCGCCAATGATTTTCTTATTTCCCCAATTCCCTATTTGCCAAAGCCCCTATTGGTCTCGGGAGCTAATGCTTACCTGTTCGGCGCTGTCGAGTAATATTTGGGGATTGGCTTGTTCGGTCGAGATTATATTAATTAAACCGCTGGCTTGGATTGTGACTTCGGGATTGATCAGCATATTTCTCCCGGATATTGCGGTTGCTGTGTTCTGGTCCCAAATCTTGGCTAATTTTTCTCGAATTTCTTCGAATACCACCATATCTCTAAAGTTAAGGAGAGTAAAATACCGTTGAATTCCTTTGGTTTCTACTTCCATAGCATAGACATCAAATTTGAGTTGGGGGCTCCGGGGAAATTTCACGAGATTCCCAGTTAGAGTTTTTGCTTGGCTATTCCATGATGCGATCGCGTCTATAATTTCTAGGGGATTATCGACTGTCGTATCTAGTTTTAAATGAGTGGGGTTTTGCGGTTGTCCCTGAATTTGATAGGCAAGTTTAACAATATCTCCTCGATATAAATTCTGAGTATATTCGGTGGCTTTGACATAGATGGGCAGAATATTATCTTGATATTCGACAACTAGAATTTCACCTTGCGCCGCGATCGCGTGAACTTTTCCCATCAAACTACCTTGGCTTGGTAATTCAGTAATCAGTTGTCTTTGATAAGCCGTAAAACCTTTTGGTTGTGCCCAAGGGTCTAAAATTTGTACTGAACTAACCGCTATATGCTGTTGTGGACTAGGATTAGCTAGAAAATTGCCTTGAACGCAGAGGAGATCATGGCGATTAGCTTGGTTTAGAATGTTGAGACTTTCGCGATCAGGCAAGCCTGGCACTGCGTGATCGCGGGCTAGCAAAGAAAATTCGCGATGATTAAAAAAGTTATTGGGCTCCCGCACAGACATCACAAATATCTTAGATTCACTTGCTGCACCATGAATCCTACCAATTAATCCTGTCTTGCTTAGTTCTTCAGATAGGGCTGGTAATTCTAACCCTTGATAAACTTCGGGGTGATAGCTACAGGTCGGTTGATTAGATTTTAAAATTTTGGGAAAAATTATGATCGATATAGTTAAACAAATGAGGAAAGCGTATAAATATTTTTTAGCCATCAGGTAGGTCAAAAGAGAAGAAAAATAATTATACGGGAAACCCCAAGGCGCGAAATGTTCATTGAATCAACTTCTGAGATGATTTTCTTAAATCTAATTATATAGTTGACGATCACAAACAAGTTTGTTTTCTTATAGATAGGATTACTAGAATGATATTGTTATTAAGTATAAATTCTTGAGCATAAATACCTGATCCTATTTCTATAATAAACAATTATGAGTCCCACAGTTAAAAGTCTAATTCAATCTAATATTAATTTGGCCAATCATACTTCCTATCGAGTAGGAGGTGATGCCGAATGGTATGCTGCTCCGAGAAATTGGTCGGATTTAGAAGCTTGTTTTTCCTGGTATCAAGACAAAGATATCCCCTTAACTTTGTTGGGGGCTGGTTCAAATTTGCTAATTAGCGATCGCGGTATTCCAGGATTAGTTCTGAGTACTCGCTACTTCCGTGATTATCAATTTGAAGAGCAAAACGGCTTATTAGTCGCTGATGCAGGAGAGCCCATCGCCAGATTAGCCTGGAAAGCTGCTAAGAAAGGTTGGAAAGGTTTGGAATGGGCCGTCGGTATCCCAGGAACTGTTGGTGGAGCCGTAGTGATGAATGCGGGAGCCCACAAGGAATGTCTAGGGGATATTTTGGTTAGTGCCACTGTCCTATCTGCTGATGGAACTTTAGAAGAACTGACAGCCGAAGATTTGGAATATAGTTATCGGACTTCTAATCTTCAGGGGAATAACAAATTTGTGGTGCGAGCTGTGATGCAATTGCAACCTGGTTTTACCAAAGAGCAAATCATGCAACTTTCTAATGAGAATTGGACTCAGCGCAAAACCACGCAACCTTATCATTTACCGAGTTGTGGCAGCGTCTTCCGTAATCCCGAACCCAGAGCAGCAGGATGGTTAATTGAACAGCTGAATCTCAAGGGTTATAAGATTGGGGATGCCCAGGTGGCTCATCGTCATGCCAATTTTATTCTCAATTGTGGTAAAGCAACAGCTAGTGATATTTTTAACCTAATTCGTTATGTTCAAGAGAAAGTAGAATATCATTGGTCAGTATCCTTAGAGCCCGAAGTTAAATTGGTAGGGGAATTTTAACCTGACAATTTTATTTCGACTCAATAGCTCTGTTTATCTATAGTTTCAATAATTAATTACAAAATATGGCACCAAATCCTTTTGGCAAAATGAAAGAACTTGCTAATGCTTTCCAAAAAGCGCAAGAAGTTCAACAAGGGGCGCAAGCACTTCAAGCAGAATTAGAACAATTAGTAATCGAAGGATCTAGCAGTAATGGTTTAGTTAAGGTTTTTATGAGTGGGAATCAGGAACCTAAAAATGTAGAAATTTCCGATGCTGCGATCGCGGAAGGGGCGACGAAAGTCTCGGCAATGGTTTCTGAAGCGATGACTGATGCTTATACTAAGTCCACCGAAACAATGCGCGTTCGCATGGAAGAGTTGACTAGTGGTCTGAATCTTCCAGGATTGGGAATGTAATTTAAGTAATAAGTAATGAGTAATAAGTAATAAGTAATAAGTGAAGTATCTTTGGTGATTTTTCCTTGTTACTTATTTTTTATCGATTCTAAAATTATTTCACTAGTTATAATATTTAGACTACGAAATTCCTCATCTTAATCCCTTAGTTATACTTATGACATCATTCCGAGCTGAAGACGCGGCGGTAATTCGTTCAATGATTAAACATGAGAACGAATTACTTAATGATCGAATCAATTGGTTGGTGACAATTCAAGGTCTTCTATTTGCTGCTCTTAGTTTTAACTGGGACAAGCCAAATACAAAGCTACTGATTACTGTTCTTAGTGCTTTGGCTATAATGACATCTTTATCTGCATGGACATCATTCTCCTTATCTAATCAGGCGAGAAGAACCATTCTTGATAGCTCCAAAACGTATTTCACAGGCCACAATCATGCTGGTACAAACACTATCTTCTCCATAGGCAGCAATACGTTGGAAAACCAAACCTTGAGGATGTTTTACTAAATCTGACAGTATATTTGTATCGAGCAAATATTTATAAGTCATGCAATAAGATTAAAGCTTAATGTCATCAAGAGTTAGTAATCCCTCATCTACATCAGGAAAATCATCTGAAATGTCTGGTAAATTTCTCAACATAGAAAGTAAAGAATTATCAGAAATAGGTTCAATAATTAATTGATCGCCTTCTTTGCGTAACACAACCTCTGTTCCAGACAGCGCAAACTCATGAGGAATTTTTAGAACTTGATCTTTTCCTTTAGTTACTAGAGAAACACGACATGAATTTTCCATGAATTGACTACATTTCATAAGTAGCGATATTTTTTGTTATTTTATCATCGCAAGAAAAATAACATTCATCGCAAAGGCATCTTGAAGCGCATCTTCATCTAGATAAAGACGGATTTGACTCATTCTTGCCAACCTGAACGATATCCGATTTCTAGACAATCCATTTTCTTGTAATAGTCTGCTATATCCAAATCAATGTTTGCTTTATTTGCATAGTAGTAAGCTAACGCGGCATAAACTTGTGCTGGGTTCAAATTCCTTCTTTCTGAAACGATCTCTTCTGGCTTCATGCCTGAATTGAAGTCAATTGCAACATTTTGAACGGTAACACGAGTACCAGCAATTCGAGGACGACCACCACAGACTCCAGGGGTTTGCACAATTAATGTTCCAATATCAACAACTGCTTGCATTATTTATTTATCAAATCTTGATTTCATAATAGCTTCTTATCTATTATTTTAAGAAATTAAAGAATAATTCGGAACCATTGTGCAATCGGTCAAGAACGTCGCCGAAGCGAAGATAATTCAAGAACAGCTCAGAAACAAAGTCATTACTCACGATCGCCTCGGCACAATTAAATATGTTGCAGGCGTTGATGTTGGCTTCAAAAATAAATTTCAAATCACCCAAGCCGCAGTAGTCGTTTTGAGTTTTCCTGAATTGGAATTAGTCGAACATGTGATCGCGCAAATTCCCACAACTTTTCCCTATGTTCCTGGCTATCTCTCTTTTCGCGAAATTCCAGCAATTCTTCCCGCGATCGCGAAACTCCAGATTACTCCTGATCTCATTCTCTGTGATGGTCAAGGGTTAGCCCACCCGCGACGTTTCGGCTTAGCTTGTCATTTGGGAATCTTACTAGATATTCCTACAATTGGTGTTGCTAAATCTTTATTGGTCGGCAAACATCAAGACGTGCCAACGGAAAAAGGTAGTAGGACGGCCTTGATTGATAAAGAAGAAACCATTGGTGTCGTATTGCGATCGCGTACTAATGTCAAACCAATTTATATTTCTATTGGTCATAAAATTAGCTTGGAAACTGCGGTTAATTATGTAATGCAATGTTTAACCAAATATCGTCTACCAGAAACTACTCGCTGGGCTGATAAGCTAGCATCAAATAAATAATATTGAGCTTTAATTTATGACTAAAATATTTTTGGCGATCGCAGGATTTTTAGGAGCGTTATCAGTCGCATCAGGGGCTTTTGCAACCCATGCACTCAAGAATAATTTAACGGTTAAGGCTCTAGAAATTTGGGAAACAGCAACCAAATATCAGATGTATCATGTCTTGGCTTTGATTTTAGTCGCTTTATTGTTAACCCAAACCGAAATCGCCAATTCATCTTTGAATATTGCAGGTTGGGCTTTTATTATCGGAATTGTCATATTTTCGGGCAGTCTTTATGCCTTAAGCCTCACTGGGATTAAATGGCTAGGTGCTATTACTCCATTAGGTGGTTTAGCTTTTATTATCGGTTGGATCTCTATCGCGATCGCGGCCTGGGGAATGAAATGATAGCTAATGGCTAATTGCTAATTGCTAATTGTTATTTTACAGAACGAGTGAATATTAATTGATTACTGCTTGATAACTCTGAATTATAAGCATATCCAGCTTCAGAGAAATCTTTAATTCCTTCGATATTTACTAGTTTGTTTTTGATAATATAAGCAGCCATTAAACCGCGAGCCTTTTTGGCATAGAAACTAATTATTTTATATTTATCGTTTTTCCAATCTTTAAATATTGGTGTGATAATTTCTCCTGGTAATAATTTAGAATTTACAGCCTTAAAATATTCGTTAGAAGCGAGATTAATAATGAATTTACTGTCTTGTTTGGCTAATTGACTGTTAATTACTTGCGTGAGTTGATCTCCCCAAAATTTATAGAGATTGGCTGGTAAGTTAGAAACTAGATCTTGATTAAATTTAGTTCCCATTTCTAGGCGATAAGGTTGAATTAAATCCAATGGCCTTAACAGTCCGTATAGTCCTGACAAAATTCGTAAATGCTTTTGGGCAAATTCAATATCTTCAGAATCAAAACTTTCTATATCTAATCCTTGATAAACATCTCCTTTAAACGCAAGAATAGCTTGTTTTGAATTATCTCTATCGAAAGTTTGGTGCCAAGTTTGGTAGCGCTGGTTATTTAGTTCTCCTAATTTGGGGCTAATTTTTAGTAGACTAGATATTTCTGTTGGGGATAATTTACGAAGTTGCTGTACTAGTTGACTAGTTTGCTCTAGAAAATCTGGTTGAGTAAATAGAGAAACATTTGACGGGGTTTCAAAATCTAAAGTTTTGGCAGGAGAAAGCAGAATCAACATTTGTTATTACTCATTACTCATTATCTCGATCCCACGAAGATGGGACTTATTACTCATTACTCATATATGTAGTTGACTCAAAATGTAACGTAGGCGATCGTAATCATCTTTGAGTAGGGTACTAAGAGTTCTACCAACCTGAACTAACCATTGACGATTAGCTTTTCTGAGGCGATAAACGTCACGAATTGCTGCTGCTACTAAGGACTCCACAGGAACATCTTTGGCTTGCAAGAGAGTCCGTAAAAAATCGAGTTTTTCTGTAAAGTGAATTACTTCTTCAGGTTGACATTTATATACTCCCTGATGAATTTGTGGTGGCCGAGGGGGTAAGTATTGATAAACTTTCCCCAAATTATCACCATTACTATTCAAAGAAGTTTCTGGAATTTCATAGCCAACGATCGCGGCTTTGAATTCGGTTTTTAACATCGCAAAAATCTGCGGTTGTTGTTCTCGCAGCTCTGTTAGGGATAAACCTAAAGCTCTCGCCCGATGCACAGAATCTATCGGCGTAGTCGTTACATAAGAGACAACCGAGAGAATTTTATTCCCCGATTCCTCATCAAAAGATTTGACCCAACTACCGAATGGTGGCATTTGGGGAAATTTCAAATCCTCTGGATCTAAACATTGAGCCATATATTCAGTTGTGGAAGTTTCAATCACCTCACCAATATGACTGGGTAAGCGATCTTCAGTAGCAAACTGAGGTAAAGGTAAACGCATTTCAGTTAACAGTTAGCAGTGATCAGTCATCAGTAGAGGCGAATGCCATTCGCCCTTAACGCAATTAGCAATTAGCCATTAGCTATTTCTTCTTGCTGACTTTGAGTTGTACTGATTCGAGTTCTTTTAGTCTAAAAGTGACTAGTTTGTCCCAGTTGCCGCCTTCAAATAATACGGCAACGCGATCGTCGTCAATGCGCTGTACAAGTCCTTGAAAATTAAAGTAAATATCGTCGGGGTTTATAACTTTGACTGTGGCACCAGGTAAGATCATCTTCTAGATATAGCTATGTTATGTTATTTGTACTTAGATTCTAGACTATAACAACAAAATTCTTGATTGAAAAAGCTATGGATGCCTTTACCCCAACTCCTCCAGACTGGACACAAAAAGCAGTTCATGCAGTAAGATTTTGTTGCCCTACCTGTAAGGAGAATACCGAAAGTGCTACTAATGTCTGGCTCAATCGTCGCGCTCCGGTGACGGGATATGATCAACGTCGGAAATGGCAAGAATTTTATCTTTGTCAATGTGGCACTGCTTGGTGGTCTTGGAGTAGCGATCGCCCAGCTTCGGCATTAGCTATTACCCAAAATCCTGAGCCACCTCTAGTTTAACAAGTGTTGACTTCATCTCCGAGCTAATGAGCTTTGAATTCACAGGAAACAGTTTGATCCTGCCAATATATCGTAACGCGATCGCCTTTAAAGGGTAGCTGTGCGATCGCATCAATTTCTAGTTTCAAATAGTTCCAAGTTTCCTCATTCGGGCAGTAAATATCCAAGCCATTACTGCTCGTGTTCCACTTCAGTTCGCATAGCTCAGTTGCGGGAATTGCCGATTTAATGAGCTTAAGATTTTCTCCAATCGCTTTAAACTTTTGCAGCCATTGAGAATTCTCCACCTGCGCCCTAAGCTTATCCTCAAGAGGATTTTCCGATTCAGAATTCATAAGCCATTACTAAAGATATAACAATGTAGTATCTTACTCATTACTCATTACCCATTAATCACTACTGATTAACCAAAGACACAATCTGATCAATAAACTGCTGATGATCGACAACCGGCTTAGAAATATAACTGTCGGCACCACTTTGTTGTAGCAATGATTCGCGATCGCCCTGCATGGCATGGGCAGTCACCAAGATAATCGGTAAAGATGCAGTTTGTGGATCGCCTTTCAGCATTTGTGTAATCTTAATGCCATCTACAGGTTTACCTTCATAAACACTATTCGACAAAGAAACGTCCATCAAAATCACATCTACGGTGCCAGATTTTGCAATTTCTAGGACTTCTAGGACATTTTCCGTCCCACGCACCTCCAATCCTCCTCGTTTCGTTAATATTTTCGAAAAAACTCGGAAATTAATGGGATCGTCTTCTACAATCAAAACTGTGGTCATAGATACTAATTACCAAAATCCTACTTACTGTATTAAGGCTCAATGTTAAGAATAATGATTAGGAAACATTGATTCATCGCCAATATCATTGTGGCTCACCAAGAAGCAAGATAGTAATTTTTTTATTCTGATACTATTATTGCTCATGAACAGCAGACCAGTGACCAGTTTTCACTATCATAATCAACAAGGGCGTATTTTTGTACCAACCAGTGGAGAATCGTAAATGGCAAAACAACTAAACCTATTAGGAAATGGTCAGATTATTCCTACCGCACTTCACACGGAAATGGAACGGTCTTACCTGGAATATGCCATGAGTGTCATAGTTGGTCGTGCCCTACCCGATGTTCGAGATGGACTAAAACCCGTACATAGGCGAATTCTCTATGCCATGCATGAGCTGGGTCTCACCCCTGATCGTCCCTATCGTAAATGTGCCAGAGTTGTTGGGGATGTACTCGGCAAATATCACCCCCACGGTGACCAATCGGTATACGACGCCCTAGTGCGTATGGTACAAAGTTTTTCTACTCGTTATCCTCTGCTCGCGGGACATGGTAATTTTGGCTCGGTGGATAATGATCCTCCCGCTGCCATGCGTTACACCGAAACCAGACTTGCCCCGATCGCGCACCACGGGATGCTCAGTGAAATTGACGGTGAAACGGTTGATTTCACCTCTAACTTTGATAATTCCCAACAAGAACCAGTAGTTTTACCTGTCCAACTACCAATTCTCCTGCTCAATGGTTGTGGTGGTATTGCCGTGGGCATGGCAACCAATGTGCCACCCCATAACCTAGGCGAGGTTGTTGATGGTCTAATTGCTTTAATTGATAAACCAGATTTAGCCGATGATAAATTATGGCAGTTGATTCCTGGCCCCGATTTTCCTACAGGTGGAGAAATTGTCGAAACCAAAGGAATTAGGGATGCCTATAGTGTGGGGCGTGGCAGCATTAAGCTACGAGGCATTGCCAAGGTCGAAAAAATTCTTTTGCGTCAGAAGAAAAGACGCAAAGAAAGAACGGCGATTATTGTTACGGAATTGCCTTATCAGGTAAACAAAGCTGGGTGGATCGAAAAGGTTGCCGATCTAGTTAACAATAGTCGTTTAGAAGGAATTTCTGATATCCGCGATGAAAGCGATCGCACTGGCATGAGAGTTGTCATTGAGCTGAAAAAGGATGCGATGGCTCAAGATGTTTTACGTAAACTCTATCGTCAGACGGCACTCCAGAATAATTTTGGGGCAATTATGCTCGCATTAGTTGATAATACGCCGCTACAGCTTTCTTTGCGGGAAATCCTAGAACAGTTCTTAGAATTTCGCGAGTTAACTCTCAGAAGGCAATATGGACAAGAACTGAGCGAGTGTCAACAAAGATTGCATTTGGTTGCTGGGTTATTACTAGCATTAGAGAATCTCGATCAATTGGTGGATATTTTACGCAATGCTCCAGATGGTTCGACAGCCAAGATTCGCATGATTGAAGAATTGGCAGTTAGTGAAACCCAAGCTGATTCTATTTTAGGAATGCCGATGCGTCGGATCACGGGACTAGAAAAGGAAAAACTAGTGGAAGAACAAGCCCAATTACAGCAGAGAATTGATGAATTGGAAAGTCTTTTGGGAGATCGCCACGAATTAATGAAGTCGCTGAAAAAGGAATTACGTTCACTTAAGCGTAAATATGGTGATGAACGTCGCACTAGGATTTCTAGCAACTTCACGATCGAAGAGGTCAAACCGAAACGCAAAAGCAGATCTGCTAAGCAAAAGGCTCAAATCTTTACTGAAGAAACTGCTGTTCAGCCATCGGTCTTGAAAATTACCAAAGAAGCTGAGGCCAAGATTAATTTTACCCATGAAGGACATGTTTATTGGCAAAATCCCAAGGAACAGACTTCTTCCTCCTGGAGAAAAGGTGAAGATTTTGTGGTGCGGCAGGAAGTAATTGGCGATCGCGAAAAGATGATTTTTATCACCGATAGTGGCAAAGCCTATCCTGTGGCGATCGCAGAAATCCCTCATTATCTAGAAAACCAGACTCAAACCACAGTGGGGCTATTATCCCAAGCAGCCCAAAGAGATGCCGACAAAACTATTGATCATTTCTTTTTAGACCCAGGCGAAAAGCGTGATCTGATTTTGTTAACCGCTAAAGGAATGATTAAGCGGCTAGCAATTGCGGAATTGATTAATCTCGGCAATCGAGGTTTTGTGTTGCTCAAGCTCAAAGAGCAAGATACTTTGCAATATGTTGGGTTTAATCAGGAAGATGGGGAAATCGCGATCGCAACTAGCAATGGTAGAGTTGTTCGCTTACCAGTCAATCAACAAAACATTCCGACGATGGGACGCAATGCCCAAGGAAATCAGGGGATAAAATTACGGCTGGGAGAAACCATTGTTGGTTGTGCCGATGTGACGAAGCAGAAAAATATTTTATTGGTCACTAAATTGGGATATAGTAAGCAATTTCCTGTTAATACAGCTAGATTATGTAAGCGCGGTGATTTAGGAACCTATGCCATTCCCTTTACGAATAAACAGGATTATTTAGCTGCGGCAATTCTTGCCCAACCTGAAAGTGAGGTAATTTTGACGACTAATACGGGAAATAGATTAGTTCAAGAGCTAGATAAGATAGACGTTTTAGGGAAAGATCGCAAACCGCAAAAAATTGCTAAGCTTGAGGCCAAAGACGCGATCGTGAATATTTATCTCCAACCGACCCAATCCTAAGCCAAGAAATGCTATTCTGATATCTGTCATGGAGTTGGAATCAAGTTAAAAGTTATCAATTTTTAATTATCAATTCTCAATTTTCCATTGATCAGGGTGCGTAGCTCAGTTGGATAGAGCACTAGATTCCGGTTCTAGGTGTCGGGGGTTCGACTCCCTCCGTGCTCGTTGTAATTTAATTTCTTTAGTTAAATTGTTGGATAAATTCCGCTTCGATTGTCAAGGGGCTTTCAGTCAAGCCACGGTTGATATATTTGATGAGATTAGACGAGTTTAGATTTGATAGATATTTGCTTTTTTCAATTACTTGATAGTTATTGTTTTCTAGTTGATAAAAAGTAATTTCATTATTTTGCCAAAGCCAGACTTCTGGAATTTTTAAATTGCTATATTTTTCTAGATCGGCAACTCCACCGCTAGAAAAAATTACTTCCACAGCGAGATCGGGAAGATCTTTATCGGTGCCAAAAGCAAAACTAACATCGGGTTCTTTTCCTGCTAGAGGAGGATTTTTTAATGTAGTGGAGCGAAAAGGATAGTACAAAATATTATATTGACGACAATATGCAGTGATTAAGTAGTTGATGATCTCGGCAATTCGTTCGTGGTTTCTGCCTGGCGACACGATAGTTATTTCCCCGTCAAAGTAGCTAATTCGATAACCTGAATATTCTTCACTAGTTAATTGCTCGAAATCATCCCAAGTCATACCAGATAAAATCAGAATTTGGTCTTGTTGGGTTAGGCGATCGCGAAATGGAGAGATTTGACTTACTTTGGGAATATTAATTAGCATATTTTAATCAACTTAACTATATCTTCACGAAATGCTTGGCTAAAAAGCATGAATATTGCTATATTAATTTAATATTAGTTCATCATCTATTGGTAAATCTAGATGCCAAAAGATTCTAAAAAAGCAAAAGGTTTTGGAAAAAAGAAACCAGATAATCAGATTGGCGAGATTAAGTCTCGTGAGGTTTTTGATCGTCTTTTAGATGCTAGCCTCAAAGGTCAGGACGAAGTTTATCGCCTTTTGGAGCAATATCAAGACTATATGACTGATGGCTTTGCATTGATGGTGCGAGAAGAAGCGGCAATGAAGTTGCGGCGTTTGGGAGGAACGCAAAAACTCAATTTACTCGGCAAACTTTATAGATTAAACTATGATATTTATAAATTTCCGAAGGGAAATCAAGCGAGTCAGATTGAGATTGTCATTGCCATTAATGAAGTCTTAATTAAGTTTGTTAATCGCTTTGCTTTTCCTCCATTATGGGCATCCCTACAAAATGGGCTAGGCAATAGTTATTATGATCGAATAAGAGGAGATCGAACTGATAATTTAGAGCTGGCAATTGCTGCTTACCAAAATGCACTGGAAATACGTACTCACGAAACATTTCCAGAAGCTTGGGCAATAACCCAAAATAGTCTTGGGATTGCTTATACAGAGCAAGCAAAATTCAGCTTAGCAATGACTGCTTACCAAAATGCATTAGAAATACGTACTCGCGAAGCATTTCCAGAAGCTTGGGCAATGACCCAAAATAGTCTTGGGATTGCTTACACAGAGCAAGGGAAGTTCGACTTAGCAAGTACCTCATATAAAACCGCCTTAGAAATACGTACTCGTGAAGCATTTCCAGAAAATTGGGCAAATACTCAAAATAATCTTGGCGACACTTATTGTAGAGCTGGAAAATACCAAGAAGCTATTGCTTGTTTGAAAGCGTCTCTAGAAATACGTACTCGCGAAGAATTTCCTGAAGATTGGGCTATGAGCCAATACAATTTAGCGATTGCATATAGTGGCTTGGGAAACCTAAATCAAGCATTTACTTATTTCCGCTTCTCTCTTGAAATATTTGCCCCAACAGCATTTCCTTCAAGGCGTTTGCAATCAGGACGGGATTTTGGCAAAGCTGCATTTGATGCTGAAAAATGGCAAGTAGCGATAGAAGGTTACATCGCGGCAATTGAAGCTGTAGAAGTAATTTGTAGTTGGGCAAGCAATAATCAACATCGCAGTGAGATTCTACAAGAGGAAATTGATGTTTATACTCAAGCAGTACAAGCTTGTCTGAATGATAATCAGCCCGAATTAGCAGTTGAATATGTAGAGCGCAGTAAAGCACGAAATCTCGTGCAACTTTTTGCTGATTTAGATAATAAATCTAATAAAGTTAATTCTAATATTCTGAATCACTTAGAACGACTTAAGAAAGAAATCCGGGGAAAGCAACAAGAATTAGACAATATTCCGAAGGATTTTGGACAGAAAATTAAATCAATAGTTTCAAATGTTGTTGAGCATTTTTTTTCCGAGTCTGATGAAACAGAATTTACAGATCAACCAACTAACAATGAGGAACAATCTGACACAGTTACAAATGATAATTCTCCTAATCCAAATCAGCTTTATGCCCAAAAATTAAGAATAGAGTTAGAAGATTTACAAGAAGAATTTGATGAAGTTCTAGAAGAAATAATTGAATTAGATCCTGTTTATGCTTTAACTCAGGCAGTTCAACCCATTCGTTATCAGGAAATTATTGCGCAACTTGAAGATCGCACAGCAATTATTGAATGGTATCTAACGGAGCAAGGATTTTATACTTTTCTGATAACTAAAGAGTCTGAAAAACCAGAATTTTGGCAATTTGTAAAAGATGAACTTGAGCAATTAAACCAATGGCAGCAAGCATATTTAGAAGATTACAATAAGCATAAATATTTTCAGTGGAAGGATGCTTTGACCACTCGCTTGGAAGAACTAGCAAATATTTTGCATCTCCAGGAAATTCTGGATAAAATTCCTGAAAATTGTAATCAATTAATTCTAGTTCCCCATCGTTATCTGCACTTGTTGCCGCTTCATGCACTGCCGATTAACACCAATGATTGTTTGTTAAATCGTTTTTCCCAAGGAATACGTTATGCTCCTAGTTGTCAGTTATTACAATTAAGTCAAAAACGATCTTCAGTTGATAATTCCAACGAAATAGCGAAAAACTTCTTTGCTATCCAAAATCCCACAGAAGATCTCAATTTTGCTAATGTAGAAGTTGAAACAATTCGCCAATACTTTGATAAAAACTATGTTTTAGCTCAGAAACAAGCAACTAAAAGTAAATGGAATAAAAACCAAACTAAAAAAGATTTAAAATCATCTAATTTTGTTCACTTCTCTTGTCATAGTTATTTCAACTTTGATGAACCTTTGAGTTCTCCTCTTGTGCTTTCAGGGTCTAGTGTTTCAAAAACTTCTCTATCTTCAAATGAATCTTTGCGTTTTATTTCTCCTGATCAGCAAAGCTACAATTTGGGACAGTGCTTGCTATTAAAAGAAATTTTCAACTTAGATTTGTTCCCTTGTCGATTAGTTACTCTCTCTGCTTGCGAGACAGGTTTGAGTAATCCCGAAAATTGGGGCGATGAATATATTGGTCTTCCCAGTGGTTTTTTGGTAGCGGGCAGTCCTAGTGTAGTCGGCAGTCAATGGGCAGTGAGCGATATCTCTACGGCAATTTTGATGATTAAGTTTTACGAAAATCTGATGACACAATTTGAGTCAGGAACTATTAACAATCTCAATCAGTTGTCAGTTTCCAAAGCTCTAAATTCTGCTCAACTATGGTTACGGTCAGTTACTAAGACCGATTTATTAGCGTGGATAGAAAAGTTTGACTTGGATGCAGAAAGGCAGAAAGAACTGGAACGAGATCTAAGACTAGCAGCCAATGATCAACCTTATGCTGAACCAATTTATTGGGCTGCTTTTTGCGCGATTGGACAGTAAATATAATTAAATAAGTTAGTAATTTTAGGAGCAATTTATTATGAATTATTCTCAGATAGGTTCAGGGTTTCTTGATTTATTAAAAGATCTAGACCCCGACTCACAAGCTAAACAAGATTTACCACAACTAGTGGACATCTTAGAAAGTTTGGATGATGATCAATCTGACGCGATCGCGGATGCTATCGTTGACTGGTGTGCCGCTCATCAACCCTTGGGAGAAAATTTAAGAATTGTCGCTTTAAGAAGACCACCAACAAAAGCTAATCAAGCTAATGAAGAACAAATCAAATACAATATCTCTCTTAAAATGAAGATCAAACAAAAAATACAAGAAAATCAAGAACAGAAATCAGACAATTCACAAACATATCAAAATAGTTAGTCAGGGGATTTTATGGCAGAAATTATCTATTCCCCGCAAGTTCATTTATTTGCTTTTCACTTGTTTAGAACTCCCGATCTTGGAAATGGGCATGATTCTAATCCCGAATTGTTGTGGAATAAATGTCATGAGCTTATCTTTCCTAAATTTTTCATCAAGGACAAACTCATATTAAAAGATAGTAAACCTAAAAACCAAAGATTTGAGCTACTGAATTCAAGTGATATTTATCTGCCGATACATACTAAAATCCATCATCAAGCTGAACCATTAGCCTTAGAAGGTTTTGTTTATCCTCTTCAAATATACGATAGTTATGGTTTAGGTTTTACTATTGGTTTTCCAGATCCTCAGCCACAAGAATTTCAGGGCACAACTATTGAAACTAGAACCTCAATTCTAGAAGAGTTTAATCCTGATTACAGCTTATTACCTGATTTTATAGAGAGTGATTTAGGACAGACTTTGATCATCACAGCTTGGTTAGATAAGCAACAACAGAAATTAGATCGTGAATCTTTGAAAAATTTAGCTGATGAATGTCTTAGAGCTTTTATTCCTCCTAAAGAAAAAAGACCTTTATTTCACTGTGATGGTAATCTTTTCGATAGTCCAATATTTGAGTATGGCTTGATTCGCTCTGGAGGAACCTACCGTCATATTCTAGTTTGGTTATTCACGGATCCCCAAACAAGTGATAAATTTTATGATTCTTATAATTCATTATTAGATTTATTGTTTTATCGTAATAAGGTAATTCGTGAATATCAAAATAGTCGAGATATTTATAGTGAGATTTATCAAGAATATGA
>JBCCYD010000037.1:0-23871 GCA_039190385.1 Cyanobacteria bacterium P01_F01_bin.143
GTCAATATATGAATATATTGACTTTTTATATTTTTCGTAATATTCAGCATAATTAGATACTCGAAAATAAATTGGTATCATTTTTGCAAACAAATCTTCTTCTGTTCTTAAATGAGTAACTTTTACAGTCAAGTATTTCATTAAGGTTGATTTACCAGACCCAGGATCACCTAATATAACCAAGCTTCTTTTGTCTAAAATTGAGGCGATGGGATCTTTTTCCTTGTTCCCAGTATCATCATTACCAATGCTTCGTTGTTGAAGTGGAATTTTTTCTCCTACAAGATTTGGCATAATTGTTTGATCCGTATTTATTTCCAACGGAACAAAAACATCTAGTAGTTCCATTTGAACCTCTTTACCCGAAATTTTGGGAGAGAAACCTCTTAGCTCTAAATATTTAAATTTATTTCTAATGTATTGATAGTAATCTTGAAGATTTTTATGGGCTTCTGAATTTTCTTTGTAAAAGCTTGAAAGAATTGCTTTTCTTAATTCATCAAAATCACTTTTAGTAACTACTTGAGAATCTACCTTTTTTAAAATATCTAAAACTGTATTGAGCTTTAAACATTCAATTAATATTGCCTGTATTCCTTCTTTTTCATTCATTTGATTAAAAAAGGATGACAAGTAGTATTTAAGGCAATCTGTGATAATCGCAGATATTATATTTGGCTGCTGCAAATCTAATGAATACTCGCTGACTATTTCTTCGGCTATTCTTTGTTGAAATTGTCTACTTTTTACTAAATCTAAGAAACTATTGAAATTTTTTGAGTTTTTGGAAAGGACTTTCAGAAGTTTTTCTTCATCTTTCTTGACGGCTTTTCGTAATTTTGCGACTACTTTTCTAGAATACTCGTCATAATGTTGATCATGATATTCTAACGATGTATAAAAAGCTTTAAGAAACAATTTTTTTAAAGGATTGAGATCTGCTTCTTCAGAGACTTTTTTTAATTGGTCGTATGTAAGACTTGCTAAGATGCTCAGAGGATAGCCCAATAAAGTTAGTGCTAATGCTTCCATTTTTTTCATCCAGTAGGTTCAAAATCAATTATAAGAGCAATTTTTTTCTGAGACATTACCTAAGAATTAGAGCGTTTTATCAATTAGTGACTGAATCATCTGAGCCAGTTTGTTCGCACTATCGCTCATCGCTAAAGTTTTCGCTTGTGCTGCCATTTGAGCCAGCTGATCAGGAGAGTCTAACCATTGAGAGACCTGTTGTGATAGGGTTTCCGAGTTTAGTTCCGCTTGCTGATAGGCGATCGCAGCACCAGCATCTACAAAGACCTGAGCATTATAGGTTTGATGATCCTCGGCAGCATAGGGATAGGGAATCAAAATCGCCGGAGTTCCTGTAATTGCCAATTCGGTTAAAGTGCCTGCCCCAGCACGACTGATTGCCAGGTTGGCTCTTTGAAACAATCCCGCCATATTGTCGTAAAATGGCAAATGAATATATCGCTCATGGTCTAAACTATCAACTTCAGGATCTTTTTCCCCTGTGAGATGAATAATATAAGCACCTTTAGCTAACCAATCAGGAGCCGCTTGCCTGACTAATTGATTAACCGAAACTGCACCTTGGGAACCTCCTGCCACGACGATAACCAGGGCATCGTCGGGAATTGGTAAATCCAATGGTTGGGGGGAGAGAAACTGCGATCGCACGGGCGTACTGACATATTGGGTCTCGACTTGAGGTAAATATTTCTTTGTGCCCTCAAAACCCAAGGCCATGATATTGCACCAACGACTTAACAAACGAGTAACCTTACCAGGAATAAAGTTAGATTCATGGAGGATGGTAGGTTTGCGTTGTAGGCAAGCAGCTAAAATAGCTGGAGCAGCGATATAGCCTCCAGTAGTAAACACAGCATCAATTTGATGTTCTTTGATTAATTTTTGAACTTGAAATATTGAAGAGATAAAACCGAAAGCAATTTTTATGGTTTTAAGCCCAAAACCCTGTTGAAAACCTTCTACAGAAATGATGTTGAGGGGATATTTTTTGGGCACAAGGGAATTTTCCAGACGTTGGGGAACACCTAGCCATTCAATTTTATAGTCTGATAATTCTTCTGCCACAGCTAAAGCAGGAAACAAATGTCCTCCTGTGCCGCTTGCAGCTATAAGGAGACGAGTTGGAGAAGGCACCATGATTATCCTGAGTTATCTAGACAACAGCCATATTCTAAAGGAATAAGAAGCTAAATCTCATCCTTTTCTCAGTAACAGCTTCAATAATGAGTAGATTAAAAATTAGCCACACAGAGCATTGATCATGAAACAAAAATTTTGGACATTTTTATTGGGATTCGCGATCGCCACTGGATTAAACAGCAAACTTGATAATGCTTTTCTTATCTCACCTGTAGTAGCACAATCTGAGCCAACAGAATTTAGTCTTGAACCGATGAATATTGGAAGACTAGATACTATTTTGCAGGATGCCGTGCAGGATATTCAAACAGAACCTGGTCAATGGCAATTTTCGCTGAATGATATCTCTATTGTGGTGCTTGCTGATGCGAATGCCAATCGAATGCGAATTATTGCTGCGGTGTTAGATGCCGAAGCACTCACCACTGAACAGGTGCAAAATATGTTGATAGCCAATTTTCATACTGCTTTAGATGCTCGCTATGCTGTCAGCAATGGTTTGGTCGTTTCAACTTTCATCCATCCTCTCGATTCCTTACAGGAAAAGGATTTGATCTCAGCTATAAATCAAGTTGCGAGTTTAGCGACTACTTTTGGGACGACCTATTCTAGTGGAGAGTTATTATTTCTTCCCAATAGTAGTAGGGAAAGATCTCGTCCCACACCAGAAGAAAATATTTCAATCTAATGTTTCTGCAACTTGGTAATTTGGTTTTGAACGGCTGTTCGTTTAAGGCGTTGATTTGCTATGAATAAGCGATTATTATTTGTATTATGATAGCTTTTTCCCTAAGACTCAATATTTCCTATGTCAAGGCAAGTGAACAGAGAACTAAACTATGAACGCCGCAATCTTGAAAGACGTCTGGAAAAACTCCGTGAGAAGAAAGGAAAATTGGGATACAGTGCAGATCCTAGCTTAGAGATAGAAATTGAAGATATTGAGGAAGAGCTTTGGCAGTTAAGAGAACAAGAAGCTGAAGTTTCAAAGAAATCATCCCGAAAAAAGATTAGCCGTACTAAATTAAACAAGTCTCGCAAGGACTATCTAAAAGTTCTCGAAAAAGATGTTAGTAATCGCTTGGATACGTCTATTCATAATGCTCGCTTTATCGATATTGGTATTGAGCAAAGTCTCGACTCCACATATTTACCTTGGATTTATCAAGGAGATGGAACTCCAGAAATATTCCAAAGATTTGAGGAAGCTTTTGAACAGTTTGAAAGACGTGTTTTGCTTTTGGGTGCTCCAGGTTCGGGAAAGACCACAACTTTACTTCATATTGCCCAACAGCTAATTCGACAAGCTCAGAATGACCTAGATGCGCCAATTCCTTTACTGTTCAATCTTTCTAAGTTTAGAGATAAAGATAATCGATCTGCTAAACGAGGTTTGTTCCCTTTTCGCTCACAGCAATCAAATCAAACAGAACAGCGAACTGGGTCAACAGTAATTGAAGATTGGTTGGTAGAGATGATGACGGAGTACGCAGATCCATTTGGATTGCGGAAATATAAGAGTCCTTGGGTTTCAAAGGATGTAGCAAATTACTGGTTAGCGGAGGAAAAGGTTGCGCTCTTGCTAGATGGATTGGATGAGGTAGATGATCGGCAATTGCTGAAGTTGGTTGACTATCTCAACTCTTATCTGGGCATTCATCCTCAAATGACAGTAATCGTTTGTAGTCGGATTGTGGAGTATCAACCACTGAAAGATAACAAGGAAACTCGCTTGCAGTTGGAAGGAGCTGTTACTTTGCAGTCTTTGAATCGAGAACAAATTGCCAGCTATTTGGAGAAGGCAGATGCTCTCGCGTTAAAGGATACTTTATCTGGAGATCAGGCATTATATGAATTGGCTCAAACTCCACTAACCTTGAGTGTAATGACCTTGGCCTATGGAGGAATGGCTCCCCAGGATATTCCTTCTGATTTATCTTTGGTGGATCGACGACAACATCTTTTTGATACCTATATTAATCGCATGATGCAGCGAAAAGCAAGGCGCGATCGCGGTATACCCTTTGATCTAAATCCAGATAATGATGTCCCAGAGCGGGAATATCCTTATTCTAGGAAACAAATTAATCGTTATCTAGGATGGTTAGCTGTAAGACTTAGTGAGCGAATGCAAACGGTTTTGCCCTATGACCGACTATATAGTTTTTTGGCGCAGGAACCAGAGAACAATCAAAATCAACAATTTTGGACAGAAGTCAGACTTGCTAATGCAGTGTTTATCGTCCTGAGCATAATTGCTATAACTGTTCTGTTGATGCCTAAAACTTTGGTTGGAATCAAGCAAGCAGCTTTTATTCTTAGCTTTTTGTTGCCTTCAAGTTTATTCCTGGGGTTCGTAACTGGCTGCGCTTTCTCGGATCTATTTCCCGCGAAAAAAATACTTGAGAATTCTATGATAACTCTTACAATCGCAAGTATTGTTTTGCTCATTAGTGGTGCTTTTGGTGGTTTAGTTAGTTCATTGGCAGCAGTTGTACCGATCATAATCTCTCCATTGGTTTTGGGAGCTATTGTAGCGGTAATCATAGCGGCAATTGTTCATGTCTTTCTTAATCTGGATTATGGAAATATTAACCTAAGTTATCTATTTGTTACTGGAGGTTCAATTGTCCTACCTCTTTTCCCCATATTGTTCAACAAATCAATTGCTTCACTTGGCATTGCTGCATCAATAGTAGTAGCTCAATGGATTTTCTTAGTCTTTATAATGCAGCGAGGCGGGGACGGAGTATGGTCTGCATTTTTATGGTCTTCCTTAATAGTCGGAGGAGTAGCTTTATCTGGTGTACTTGGCATTGCTATCATTGCTATACCAAGCTGGTACGAGACGATTATTATTCTGGGACTTTCTTTCGGTATTTTAGGGTTCTTTGAGGAAAAATCCAGACAAATCGTATTAATTTTAAGCATTTTAGTGATCTTAATAGGAGGCTCTGTTGCTGGTTCTATAGGAAGCCTTTTGGGCGCAACAGCAGCACTAGCGATAATCGGCTTAACTTTTGCCTATAACTCAACAGTTGGTAAAAAATTTATCGAAAAAACGGGATCTAATATTGCTTATACTACTGATAAATTTCTCTATAATCTCCTGATAAAGTTTGTTTTGACTGCTAAGCGCTCAATAACATCTAATTGTGATCGTCTGTTAAATTATTCAATTTCAGCTTTAT
The DNA here is from genome assembly GCA_039190385.1 of Cyanobacteria bacterium P01_F01_bin.143. Lineage (GTDB taxonomy): Bacteria > Cyanobacteriota > Cyanobacteriia > Cyanobacteriales > Xenococcaceae > Xenococcus. Next base: position 5,364 of record JBCCYD010000037.1, read on the forward strand.
TACTCAAAAGAGTTGGGACAGAGTATGAGTTCATACATCGTTTACTCCGAGACCATTTTGCAATTCAAGAACTATTTCCAACTCTGAGCGGGAATACAGAACTTAGGGAGAGACTCAAAAGTATTGAGCGATTATCATTTCAAGGAGAGTCAGCCTTTGACACTTTAGCGGAATTGACCCAAGATCAAAATCCACATATTCGTGAAGCTGCTATAGAAGGGTTAGGTAGAGTTGCTATGCCTGAAGTTGTTACAGTAATGCAATCAGCTTTAGAAGATGCCAGCATTCAAGTTAGAAAGACCGTCATTAAGAATCTTAGGAAACTACCTCAAAAAGATTCTGAGATGCTATTGTCAAAAGCATTGGAAAACCAAGATCTTAGTGTTCAATTGCTAGCAGTGAGCATTAGCAAGGAAATAAAATACCGAGATTCAGAAACTCAAGACTCAGCCGGACAAGTTCTAAAGCTGATTATTGCCAATACTCCCTTGCCAGATATATTACAAACTTTAGAAGATAGTGATGCCGAAGTTCGCAGCTCAGCAGCAAAGGCACTGGGAGATATTAGGGATAGTACAGCAGTACCCAAATTAATCCAGGTTTTGGGCGATCGCAAATCTTCGGTTCGCAGCTCAGCAGCAAAGGCTCTGGGAGATATTAGGGATAGAGCAGCAGTACCCAAATTAATCCAGACTTTAGGCGATCGCAAATCTTCGGTTCGCAGCTCAGCAGCAGAGGCTCTGGGACAGATTAGAGATAGTACAGTAGTACCCAAATTAATCCAGGTTTTGGGCGATCGCAAATCTTCGGTTCGCAGCTCAGCAGCAAAAGCTCTGGGACAGATTAGAGATAGTACAGCAGTACCAAAATTAATTGAAGCTTTGGGCGATCGCAATTATGAAGTTCGCAGCTCAGCAGCACTGGCTCTGGGGGATATTAGGGATAACACGGCAGTACCAAAATTAATTCAGGCTTTGGGTGATCGCAATTACGAGGTTCGATATTTTGTAGCAAAGGCACTCAGAAAAATTGGAACTCCAGAAGCCCTCAACGCATTAAAGCAAAACTCTTAGAAATAAACTAACGATTACCCAAAATCTCACTGAAAAACTTATCAATATTCACTTAGAATTTTCTTGGCAACTGAGTAAACGCCTACAATGGCAAAAATTGATCTTAATGCTGTCCCAGAGCATGATAGACGTATCAAAACCTATGATTTCTTCAAAGTCCTTTCTAACCAACGCATTCGTTACTATGGCAAATACAAACCAGCCAAAACTCTCGGTAGGACAGTCGGTGCTCGCCTTGTTATTGAAGTTAGCATTATAAATGGAAAACCTATTCGTACTTGGTATGAAAGCTACGACGCCCAAAACAGAGTTATTCGTATTCATCCAAAAACACCAAAAGATCTAGGGCATATCGAAATTAATCCTGAAACAAAAAAAGAGATTGAAAGATGGTAAACCAAATCAAATCGCCTATCTCTATACTGACCAATCTAGAGCAAAACCTCAAAGATACCCTACACCATATTCTTACTAGCGCCGATTTTGCTCAATGGGCAGATACACAACAATGGCTATTTCTCGAAGGAGAGTTCCGCAATGATCAAAGTAGCACTGCTCAGTTTCTAAGAGAACTTTTCACCGATATCAATCTGCAATGGGAATGTCTTATCGGTCAACATCACGAAAAACAGCTTCCCTCTGAAACAGTTCAATTTCCATCGCAATGGCTTACCGAATGGCTGACTCAAATCCAGTCAAACAAAGCTAATAAATCGGCAATTATGAATAATTCTACTGAAAAACTCATTAATATCCACCAACGCCGCCTACAAATTCTCCAAGAACAAAAAGCAGCAATGGGAATTTTAACCCCTCCTCACATCATCACAGAAATCGAAGATATCCAGCAACAAATCAGCGATCTGCAAAATCAATTAAATTCCCCAAGCCCAACACCAACCAAACCTCCCACCAACTCAGAAATCTTTATTTCCTATGCCTGGGGTGGAGAAAGCGAAGAACTTGTCGATCAGATTGATGGCTCTGCTCAAAATAAAGACATCAAAATTATCCGTGACAAACGAGATGCAGGCTACAAAACCCGAATCAAAGAATTCATGCAGCGTATTGGAAGAGGCAAAGCTATTATCGTCGTCATCAGCAAACGCTACCTAGAATCCGAAAACTGTATGTTTGAGCTAATAGAAATTGCTAAAAACGGTCAATTTTACGATCGCATCTTCCCCATCGTCCTCAAAGATGCCAATATTTATCAGCCAATTGAAAGAATAAAATACATCAAATACTGGGAGGCTAAAATCCAAGAACTTGACGAAGCAATGAAAACAGTTGGTGCCGCAAACATGCAAGGATTTCGAGAGGCGATCGATCTCTATACTGAGATTAGAAAAACTATTGCTCAACTAGCAGATGTAATCGCTGACATGAATACTCTAACCTCCGATATTCATCAAAAATCAGATTTTGAGGCATTGTTTCAAGCTATCGAACGGAAAATGACAACTTAGTTCTATTCCTAAGATCAATTATCAATCATCGAGAACTGATAGCTACCATCAAAGTCAACCCGGTCATTCGCCAAGTAGCAAAACAATTATCAAACAAAACTTGACTAGCTGCACCCAAATCACCATCTTCCCCCACAAATCCACCTTCAATCAATTTGCCGCCTCTAGTTTCCAAATTGAGACGAGTTTTCCCATCACCATCTTGTTGTAGCACCAATCTACCTTTAGCCAAAGTTTGTCCTGCCCGACTAATAATTGAACATTCCATTTAATAAACTCTTATAAATAAAAAATAATTTTCCCGATCAATCATTCCATTCGCCCCGTGGCGGTAAAGGCGGATTGCGACGGAAAGTACGGGTTAGATCACCATCAACAGCTCTTTCTCCTTTCAACCATTGTTTCACAGCAGCTTCAATTGTTTTGCTGGGATCATTTGTCAGATGCTTGATTTCCTCTAATACTTCAGGAGCCAGAGAAATAGATATTTCTACTTTTTCGGTGGAACGCCCTGGCTCCACAAGATTGTCATTCATGCAATTGTCAAAATAGTCTTCAGTGAATATTGTAACGGTTAGGACTGACTCCCAATGTATTTGTTGAAATCTTTGAGACAAGACTTCAAGATTGTTTAATTTGTAAACTTAAAAAATATTGTAATTTAAAATTAAGTGTATATAAATTTTCATAACTCAGGTGACTCAACAAGCTACCAACAGAGCAACCAAAACCATACCCGATGCTAGCCATATTGTTGATACTTACTATAGTATCCTGGGGCTACATCCCGCTGCTTCTGTGATCGAGATTCGTCGTACTTATCGCAAACTCAGCAAAAAATATCATCCAGATACGACAGAGTTACCTTTGTCTGTTGCTCAAGAAAAATTTCAACGAATTAATGAAGCCTATGCCATTCTTAGTAATCCCGAAAGGCGATCGCTGTATGATCTAAAAATTGGTTATTCTCGCATTAATGTCATTCAAGCACCGCAAGGTTGGGGCTTTGATACTGACGAATACGAGTCGAATCATGCCTATCTAGATCCGGTTGAGCGACCTCTCTCAGCAGGCGAGATTTTTATGCTCATCCTGTTAGGACTGACTTTCTTGGGTTGTATTCTCCTCGTTTTAACTGTGGCTTATTTACGAGGGTGAACAAAACATCCTATACTTTACATCAATTAAATAATTGTCACTTAATATTGTCTAACGTATCTCTTCTCAGAGGTGCCTAACTTTTGGTAGCGTAATACTCAGGGAAAATTCGATTAGATAATAATTTTCTTTAACCAATCTATTGCTCAAGTCTAAATTAAATTAGGGAGAAAATCTAAAATGACTGTTCTTTTTCAGCTACTACTAACTGTCTTGATTCTATTTTCATTTGTAATGGTTGTGGGTGTCCCCGTTGCCTATGCTTCTCCTCAAAACTGGGGCGAATCCAAAAATCTTTTGTATATAGGTTCTGGTATTTGGGCTGCTTTAGTTGTTCTCGTTGGTATTTTAAACTTTTTCGTAATTTAAAAACTTCTAGCTCCTATTTGTTAGTGCGATCACGAAGTGCCAGGCTCTGACGCGATCGCATTAATCTTCGCTATCTCGCAAAGCGAGGGTCTGACGCGATCGCATATTCTCCCAATCCCCTAATTCTCTAATCCCCCAATTCGTTTATGGCTGTATTTGAAGGAAACTTTGCTGTTGATACCTCTTCATTCCGTTTCGCGATCGTTATTGGTCGTTTCAATGACTTAGTAACAGGAAAGTTACTCTCTGGTTGCCAAGATTGCCTCAAACGACATGGCATAGATGTTGATCCTCAAGGAACACAAGTCGATTATGTTTGGGTTCCTGGTAGTTTTGAAGTCTCGATGATGGCTCGTCAATTAGCTATCAGCGATCGCTATAATGCCATAATCTGTCTTGGAGCAGTTATACGTGGACAAACGCCTCATTTCGACTATGTTTCTGCTGAAGCCGCCAAAGGAGTCGCCGCCGCTAGTTTTCAAACTGGAGTGCCCGTAATTTTTGGAGTCTTGACTACAGATACTATGCAGCAGGCGTTAGAAAGAGCAGGAATCAAGAGCAATCTTGGTTGGAACTATGCCCTCGATGCTTTGGAAATGGCAAGTTTGATGCAACAAATCAAATAATTAGCCAATATGTAAATCAAATCTAATCCCCATAAATTATCAGTTGTCGATGATCTCAATGCCGAACTGTCTCTCTGCCAATCTAGCAACCAAACTCGCAACACCATTGCATATTGGCTCGGTAAAGCTAGAAAGTCGGGTGTTACAGTCTCCCTTATCTGGAGTGACTGATTTAGTTTTTCGTAGATTAGTCAGACGCTACGCCCCCAAATCGATGATCTATACCGAAATGGTCAGTGCCAAAGAGATTCATCATCTGCAAACTTTGCCGAAGATCATGGAAATTGCCCCAGGGGAACAACCGATCAGCATTCAGCTATTTGATTGTCGCCCCGATTTCATGGCAGAAGCCGCCCAAAAAGCCGTAGCAGAAGGCGCCAAGACGATAGATATTAATATGGGTTGTCCCGTGAATAAGATCACCAAAAAAGGGGGTGGTTCTTCGTTATTGCGTCAGCCAGAAGTTGCTGAGGCGATCGTCAGAACAGTAGTTGATGCGGTAGACGTTCCTGTAACCGTAAAAACTCGTTTAGGTTGGAATGATGAACAAATTACTATCCTTGATTTTGCCCGTCGAATGGAAGCTGCTGGGGCTAATATGTTAACTTTGCATGCTCGTACCCGCGCTCAAGGATATAAGGGTACAGCACGATGGGAATGGATCGCCCAAGTTAAAAATGCTCTGTCAATTCCTGTGATTGCTAATGGTGATATTTTTTCTTTAGAAGCAGCAATTGATTGCTTGTCCCAAACAGGAGCCGATGGGGTAATGTGTTCTCGGGGTACTTTGGGTTATCCTTTCTTAGTTGGGGAAATCGATCATTTTCTGAGAACAGGCCAAATTTTACCAACCCCGAACATCAAAGATAGATTGCAATGCGCTAGAGAACATCTTCAGGGTCTATGGGAATATAAAGGGCAAAGAGGCATTATTCAGTCTCGCAAACATATGGCTTGGTATTGTAAAGGTTTCTCTGGCGCTGCTGAATTACGTAATAAGCTATCCCGTATCGAAAGCTTAGAACAGGGCTATCAATTGCTAGATCAAAGATTAGAGAATATTCCTGTTGAATCAGCATAAGTAACATAGTAGAAGTGTAGCCGAATTAGAACTTAAATGCTATGTTCGTGTTGTTTTAAGGTAGTAGGAAAAAGCAATAAGGAAATCAGTTATAACCTATTACTTATTATCTATCAATTATCACTTAATAGTTATAAAATCATGGCTAAGCTACATATTAATATAAGTCCTAATACTACTCTTAGAGAAGATGCAGGAAGTTCATTTGAAGCCATATTTTATTTAGAATTTGAAGATGGCGATCCCACAGAACCAGATCAATCCTTCGATTGGAATTTGAGTGTCCCAGGGCTATTTGATTCTATCGATCCTGTTGGTAGTGGAGATGCGAGTTTCCCTAGTGGGGGTTCTGGTACAATAACTGGCTTTGCTGGCTATGGTGACACGGAAGGAAATCGAATAACTCTACAGATTGCCACGCCTCTTACAGATGAATTAGTTGAAAATGATGAAGGCTTATTTTTTAATATTAGTAACCTTTCAGATGGTCTTAACCTTGGTTCAGGATCTAGTGCTCAGACTACTTTAATAATTGAAGACGAATGTTTTCTCGAAGGAACGAATATCCTGACAGAATATGGTTACCGTAAGATTGAAGATCTAAAAATTGGAGATAAAGTAAAAACCTTTGATGGCAAATTAGAGGAAATTAAATGGATTGGTAAGCAAACTCGTCATCGTTTCACAGCTCATCCTTTTCGTTCTCTGCCAATTCAAATTAAAGCAGGAGCTTTAGGAGATAATATGCCGCGTTGTGATCTATTTGTTTCTCCGGATCACTCGATATTAATTGAAGGTTTATTAATTAATGCTGGCGCGATCGAGAATGGCGTTTCTATTGTCAAAACCTACCCAACGCAATATACCTATTATCATATCGAATTAGAAAACCATGCTTTATTAGATGCAGAAGGTATTCCGGCAGAAAGCTTTTTCCCTAATAAAGAAGACCGCTCAACCTATGATAATGGAGCCGAGTACGAAAAATTATATCCCCATGGAAGTAAGTTAATGTTTTGGCCTATGGACTATTTTCGTATTAGCAGCAAGAACAAAGTTCCTCGTTTTGTAACTAAAAAATTAATGGATATTGCTAATAAATTAAATAATGAGGAAGCATTATCCGTAGGTTAATCTGTCAAGAAATAGCAATTTCCTGAAGGTAGGGTGCTATTAGCGACAGCGTAACGCACCATTTTTTTTGTAGGAGTTGTTCTCTCTAGCAATTTGTAGGTTGGGTTGCGGTCAGACCCCGCGTCGGCGTAAGACGCAAGGGAACGCTGACCAAGACAGCGATAGCGTAACCCAACGAGATTTCTGCTAATGTTGGGTTTCATTCTTCAACCCAACCTACTAGACTACAGATATTTCATGTTATTCATTAGAAATAAGTAATGATCCAAAAAATAGATGCTGTAAAATCTAATTGTAATCAACTTGAAGAATCTCGTGAAAATCTTCAAAATCTCTTAAAAAATAGCCCTAAAAATGCCAAAGCTATTCTTAAATTAGGAAGGCTTTGTCGCCAAGAAAAAAAAAGAGATGAAGCCCTAAAGCTATTCCAAGAAGCTTTAGCACTAAGACCAAAAATGATCTGGGCTTATATTCAAGTCGCTACTGAATTAAAATATTTTGGTAAATTTGCTGAAGCTGAACAAAAACTTCTAAAAGCTCTTGACTATTCTCCTAATAATTTTGATGTTCTGATGCAATTAGGCGAATTAGAGCAGCAAAAACAGCAACCAGAACAAGCTCTTGATTATTTTCAAAAAGCTCTAATCAATCATTGCAACGAAGTTAAGCCTGGTGTTCAAATAGCAAAGATTTTACATCATATAAAACTATATAATCACGAACATTTTCACAATATACACAAAAAACTTAATCTAGTTTTTAGTAAGTTTGCCGACCAATATAACGTCCTGATGTTTCGTGGTGATTTTGCAAGAAAACTAGGTCAAAGAGCAGAGGCATTGTCTTGGTTTCAATTGGCTATAGATAAAGCAGAACTTCCTGCTCAAAAAATCAAAGCACAATTGCGAGAAGCTGAAGAATTAGAAGTTTTAGGAGATTTTCATCAAGCAATAGAAAATATTGAAACTATTTTGCAAAGTAATCCTGAAAATGTTGATATTCAGATGCGTAAAGTATCTATCTTGCGCAAAAATGTTAACTTTATAGAAGCAAAAAACATATGCAAAAATATTTTATCGATTAAGCCAAACCATCTTGATTGCCGTCTTGAATTGGCCAGAATTTATAGTCAATCAGGTCAAGCCGAAACTGCCATTCTTTTGCTAGAAGAAACGCATCAATTATTAGAACCTAATGTGAAAGTCTTAAGATTATTAGGCTCACTAAATCAAGCCCTAGAAAATTGGGAAATCGCAAATGAATGGTATCAAAAAGCCTCTCAAGAATATCCTGATAATCCTCATACCTATTATGATTTAGCAAATTTAAATTTTATTCAAGGAAAAACCCAATTAGCAATTAACATCCTTCAAGAAGCTCAAGTTAAACTACCTCATTCTATAGAAATTCCCCTCAAGTTAGCAGAATTTCAAAGACTTTTGGGAAATCTTGAATTGAGTCACCAACTTTTAATAGAACAACTAAATCGTATTCCCGACAATATAGAAGTGCTATGGGACCTTTGTTATTTACACATGGAACAAGGAGATTATTCTCTAGCATTGAATATTCTAGATAAAATTTCTACTGATAATCAAGGATGGATTAGAAAAACAGAACAACGTCGAGCCAATATCTATTTCTATCAATACGATTACCCAAAAGCTGAAGAACATTTAAGAAAAACAATCTCCTTAGCCCCCATAGCGCCCTACGAAAGAGACAGACTCGCCACAATCCTTATGTTAACCGGGAGAATAGACGAAGCACGACAAGAATTTAGAATTGCGACCCAAGAATTTGGTCTTAAAATTTCCCCTGATAAATTTGTGGTGCCTCTGAGGAGTCATGCCGCTATGATTACTAATGATATAGGGATAAATCCGCCTTTGAGGAAAAAATTGCAAGCAGCAGAACAAGAAATAGGGGCAGAAAAGATACTTGTTTTGTGTAGTATTCTTGCCCAAGAACCTAATTATTTAGGATCTGCTCTTTATCTAGCTAGAGAATTAAGAGTACAAGGAATTTTTGAGCAACTTCAACAAGCTTTATCAGAAAAATCAAGCAATTTTCCTGCTATTCCGAAAAGAATTGTCCAGTTTTGGGATGAAACTCAAGTACCCCAAGAAGTGCAAGCAATTTGTCAAAGTTGGATTGATCTCAATCCTGACTATGAATATATTCGGTTCTCGCGGAAGACCGCAGTTGCTTTTGTCAAAGAACATTATGACAAAAAAGTTCTGAAAGCTTTTTCCCGTTGCGATCAGCCCGCGATGCAAGCAGACTTTTTCCGCTTGGCATATCTCAATAAAATGGGTGGATTTTATGCCGATGCCGATGATTTATGTCGTCAGTCACTGGATAATATTGTTGATCTCAATCCTGAACTAGTTATTATCCAAGAAGAGTTAGCTGCTATAGGCAATAATTTTTTGGGCTGTGTTCCAGGCCAAAGTATGGTCCGTACGGCTTTTTATCAAGCTATTGATAATTTGAGTGATTACACCAGTGAAAGTCCTTGGTTCGCTACTGGCCCTGGGTTAATGACTTCTGTCGTTTGTAGTGGATTACTGCCCTATCTCACCTATTCCGATTATCAATTTTGGCCTCGATTACTAGTTTTAAGTCAAGCTCAACTAAAGAAAATTATTTATCAACATATGTCTTTGCCCTATAAGAGAACAGCCAAAAGTTGGCAAAATAATGCTTATAAAAGAAGAATTAAAAATTTGCAAACTGGATGAAGTCTAGTAAGACATCTATATTACAAAAATTTCAGTTCTCATCAAATAAAGTGAGAATCGAAAATCTTTTTGGCAATTCTCAGACAAGAGGGCAGTTTACCTTACAATAAGCTACTGCATGGTGAGATTACAACAAAAGATAGACTAAACGAAATAACTATGGCAAAGGTTCTTGTCTCCGATCCAATTGATCAAGCTGGGATTGATATTCTTTCTCAGGTTGCTCATGTTGATGTCAAAACGAAACTCCCAATTGAAGAATTGGTGGGAATCATTCCTGAATATGATGCAATTATGGTTCGTTCTGGAACCAAAGTCACTCAGGCAGTGATTGAAGCTGGTCAAAATTTAAAAATTATTGGGCGTGCTGGAGTAGGTGTAGACAATATTGATGTTCCTGCGGCTACTCGCAAGGGAATTGTGGTAGTCAACTCTCCCGAAGGAAATACGATCGCGGCTGCTGAACATGCTTTGGCAATGATGTTGTCCCTTTCTCGTCAAGTTCCTGCTGCCAATCAATCCCTCAAAGGCGGCAAATGGGAACGCAAAAAATTCATGGGAAATGAAGTATACAAAAAGACGTTAGGAGTTGTTGGGCTAGGGAAAATTGGTGCTCATGTAGCCACTGTTGCCCGTTCTATGGGCATGAAACTCCTAGCTTATGATCCTTTTGTGTCTAATGAGCGAGCCGAACGTTTGGGTTGTCGCTTGGTAGATTTAGATTTACTATTTTCTGAGTCAGATTATATTACTCTCCATATTCCGAGAACTAATGAAACAGCTAATCTAATCAATGCTGATGCTTTGGCAAAAATGAAGCCCAATGCTCGCATTGTTAATTGTGCTCGTGGGGGAATTATTGATGAGTCGGCATTAGCTGAAGCTCTGAAAGAAGGCAAAATCGCTGGAGCTGCGTTGGATGTATTTTCTAGTGAACCTTTAGGGGAATCTCCTCTAACTGAATTAGGTTCTAACTTGGTTTTGACCCCTCATTTGGGAGCATCTACCGCAGAAGCCCAAGTTAATGTAGCTGTTGATGTGGCCGAGCAAATTAGAGATGTTTTGCTAGGACTGCCTGCAAGATCGGCTGTGAATATTCCTGGGCTAAATCCTGATGTGATGGAAAAACTCCGTCCCTATCTAACTTTGGCTGAAACTTTGGGCAATATGGTCGGTCAATTGGCTGGAGGCCGAATAGATTTATTGAATATTCGCTTACAGGGAGAATTGGCTAGTCAAGATAGTCAACCTATTGTTATTGGCGCACTTAAGGGCTTACTATCGGAAGCTCTGCGGGAAAGAGTTAATTATGTCAATGCCAATATTGAAGCCCAAGAGCGCGGTATTCGCGTCATTGAAACCAAAGATGCGTCGGTAAAAGATTATTCTGGGGGTTCTCTTCATCTGGAAGCAGAAGGAGCTAATGGCAAGCACTCGGTTACGGGAGCTTTGTTTGGTGAGGATGAGTTGCGGATTACCAATTTAGATGAATTCCCGATTAATGTTCCGCCCACGGGCTATATGCTGTTTACTCTACATCGAGATATGCCTGGTATTATCGGTAAAATTGGCTCCTTACTGGGAAGTTACAATGTCAATATTGCAAGTATGCAAGTAGGGCGTAAAATCGTGCGCGGTGATGCTGTAATGGTATTGAGCCTTGATGATCCATTACCCGAAGGAATTTTACAAGAAATTACTAAGGTAGAGGGGGTTAGAGATGCCTATACGGTTAAGTTATCTTAGGTATATTATTGTTAGCTGACCCGTACTCGGGAGAAATCCATGTCTGATCGCTGGTGGGAGATTATTGTACTTTGCGACCCAATTTTAGAGGAGTCAGTTTATTGGCGACTTGATAAATTCGGTTGTTCGGGAACTGCTACTGAAACTAAAGACGGATTAAATTTGATCCGAGCTTATATTGCTGAGCTTGCCGTACAGTCATTAGATTTGTCTTCTTTGTCCGTTTGGTTAAATCAGGATGCTTCGAATATGGCAGCATCACCTCCTGAAATACAGTGGAATTTAATTGAGGAAGAAAATTGGAGCCATAATTGGAAAAAATATTGGCAGCCGCAATTAATTGGCGATCGCTTTTTGGTTCATCCAGCTTGGTTGGATGAACCCGTTGATTCGTCTAGATTACTATTGAGGCTTGATCCAGGAGCTGCTTTTGGCACAGGTACTCATCCCACCACTCAGCTTTGTTTAGAATCTTTGGAAATGAGGTTAGCTCAAGAAGATCCTAAACAAGCTAAATCAGTTATCGCTGATATTGGTTGCGGCTCGGGAATTCTTTCAATTGGCGCATTGTTACTCGGTGTGCAAAAAGCTTATGCGGTTGATACGGATCCCCTAGCAGTGAAAACTTGTCGTAGTAACGCCGAGCTGAATCAAATTGAGCAAGTTCGTTTCGCGATCGCCCACGGCAGTATCGATCAATTATTAAGCCTCGACGAACCCGTAGATGGCATTGTTTGTAATATCTTGGCCGAGACGATTATTGAGCTGTTTCCTAAGTTCAACAAGATTACTCACCAAAAGAGTTGGGCGATTCTCAGCGGAATCTTGTTTGATCAAGCAGATGATATTGCCGATGTCGTCGAAGCTAACGGCTGGACAGTTGCTGCTGTGTGGAAGCGTCGCGATTGGTGTTGCTTTAACGTTAGGCGATCGGAATATTAAATCACCACTACCTCCTTCGAGAATATAGTCAGGAAATCAAAGCCAGTCATTTGTTCGCGTGAAACTTTTGATTTCAATGGCATTTCCAGAAGGATCTTTAACCAACATCACATAGTGCTCGTGCAGTTGCCCCTCAAATTTGAGCTGGGGTTCAACGAGAAAATTGACGTTGTTTTGTTCTAGACGTTTTTTAAGATTAAACCAAAGATAATAAGGTAAAGCCGCACCAAAATGGACCAAAGGGTAATCAGGTTCATTTTTTTCCGATAGTTTTCTGTGACTTTCTGGACTTACTTCCACAAAAGTTAGCTGATGACCAAAAAAGTCAATATGAATTTCTTGGTCACTTTTGCTAATTCTCTTGGCATTACAAGCAAAATTCACCTCATAAAAATTACGAATTTCTTCAATATTCAGAGCTGATAAGGATAAGTGAAAAATTTGCTTAGAGGCCTTGGAATCAGACTCAACAACAAGATTTTGATTATTATCCATTACTGGCTTGGCCATTTGCACATTATACATAGAACAACATTACTTAATTGCTAATACTTAAGTAAAATTTCAACAATTACCAATAACAATTGATGAGATTACTTACTTTTTGTAACATTCATCATTGTCTTATAGAATAAAGTTTGTGGCCTATGTAGAATTACCACCAGTGATGTTAAGGAAGTTAAGTAAAAAGATAGAGAAGAAATGCGCAATAATACACTAGTATTTGCCTCTACAACTAGGAAAATCTGAAGATCATTGAATATTTTTATTAGAATGAAATCACTTAAATCTTAGTTTAGAAATAACTCTTAATAGATAAGGAATAATTGCCAGATTTTTAGCAAGACGAGATAAGAATTAGGTGGGTTACTAATGAACAAGCTCAAGCAAAGACGGAGTCGTGGTGTTGTGCTGACACCTCAAGGATTAGGAAAACTTCAAGCCGCCAGAGCTGAATCGGAAAAGCGGGAGAATTTTGGGGAAAGATATACTTACGAAAAAATTAGCGAGATAACTCAATTGGATCTTAATACAATTAAAAAGATCCTAGTTGGCAAAGAAGGGGTTGATAAGCGATCGCTGGAGCAATGTTTTTCCGCTTTTGAACTTCAAATAACTGAGGAATATTATACAAAACCCAAACAAAAAAAACGTCAAGATTGGGGAGAAGCCGTCTCGATTGAGCATTTTGTGGGACGGAATTGGGAACTTGAGACCTTAGAAAATTGGCTATTGCAAGATCGTTGTCGGCTAATCTCAATCCAAGGTATGGGAGGAATTGGCAAAACCACTTTATCGATTAAATTAGCTGAAACAATTGGTGATAAATTCGATTGCATAATTTGGAAATCCCTAAGAGATGCGCCTCCGGTGTTAGAAATCTTGGCTAACCTGATCGAATTTATTTCTAACGGCAAAGAAACAGCAGCTAGTTTACCAGAAAGGATAGGCGATCGCATCACAGTTTTAATCAATTATCTGCGATCGATGCGTTGTTTGATCCTATTGGATAATGCTGAATCCCTGCTCGATAAAGGTGGTCGGGCTGGTAACTATCGACCTGGATATGAAGGTTATAGCGAACTTTTACGCAGAGTTGGGGAAACAAAACATACTAGCTCTTTGATCTTAACCACCAGAGAAAAACCCAAAGAAGTAGCGATCTTAGAAGGCGCTAAAAATGCAGTTCGTTCCCTGCAACTAGACGGCCTCAGACAAGAAGGGCAAGAAATCTTTAAGGAAAAAGGCTTGATTGGTTCAGAGTTGGAATTGCAAAACCTTCGCGATCGCTATTCGGGTAATCCTCTGGCCCTCAAAGTAGTCGCCACGACAATTCAAGATTTATTTGCCGGGAATATTGCCGAATTTCTACATCAGGATATGGCCGTTTTTGGCGATATTCGCGACATTCTAGATCAACAGTTCCAAAGACTATCACCCCTAGAAAAAGAGATTATGTATTGGCTGGCGATCGCTCGTGAACCAGTTACCCTCCAACAATTGCAGGCAGATTTTGTCTTGCCGATCTCATCAATTAAATTACTAGAATCGCTGGAATCTCTTTCGAGAAGATCCCTCATTGAAAAAAATACCTCTCGTTTTACTCAGCAACCAGTAGTAATGGAGTATATAACTAGTCATTTGATCGAGACGGTATGTGAAGAAATCGCTACAGGAGAACCTAAATTACTTCGAGATCATGCCTTAATTAAAGCAACAGCCAAAGACTATCTTAGGGAAAATCAAATTCGTCTGATTCTGCAACCCGTCATCGATGAGCTTTTAATTATTTTTAGGAGCAAAAAAAGTCTTGAAGCCTGCCTAAAACAAATCATCGTCACCATACAAGAAACATATCCCCTAGAAAAATGGTACACAGCAGGCAATATTATTAATCTATTTTGTAATTTAAATATTGATCTAAATGGTTATGATTTTTCTAATTTATGTATTTGGCAAGCAGATTTACGCAAAACAAGATTACATCAAGTAAATTTTCAAAATTCAGATTTATCTAATTCAGTATTTGCGGAAAATTTTGGTGGAATTTGGTCAGTCGCCTTTAGTCCTGACGGCAATCTTTTAGCCACGGGAGATACCAAAGGAGAAATTCTCCTGCGACGAGTAGCAGATGGACAAACAATTGGCAGTTTTAAAGGTCATAATAGCTGGATCGTTTCCCTAGCCTTTAGCCCCGATAGCAATCTCTTAGCTAGCAGTAGTTGTGATAACACAGCTAAACTTTGGGATGTTAAACGAGGCCAATGTATTTATAGTTTGGAAGAACATAAACAAGAAGTATGGTCAGTTGCCTTTAGCCCGGATGGTCAAACATTAGCTACTGGTTGTGACGATAATATTGCAAGATTATGGAGTACCAATACAGGAGAATGTCTCAAAGTTTTTCAAGGACATAACGCTGAAGTTATGGCAGTCGCTTTTAGTTCAGATGCTCAAGAACTAATAACAGGCAGTCACGATAGTACGATTCGGTTTTGGGATATTAACACCGGTAAATGTCAAAAGTTTTTTAAAGCCCATAAAGATGGTATTCGTTCCCTTAGTGTTAGTCCAGATGGGAACATGCTCGCTAGTAGTAGTAATGATCGCAGTATCAAACTTTGGGATATTAGCACCACCGAATGCCTTAGGGTATTTGAAGGGCATTCTAATTCAGTATTTTGTGTTACTTTTTGTCCAGAAGGGAATTTACTTGCTAGCAGCAGTATTGACCAAACAGTTAGGTTATGGGATGTCGAGACAGAGGAATGCCTCAAAGTTTTTCAAGGTCATTCTAATATGATTAATTCAGTTGCTTTTAGACCTCAGAGAGATCTTTTGGCTAGTGGCTGCTACGATCAGTCAGTACATTTATGGGACATTAAAAATTATCAATGCTTTAAAAAGTTTCAGGGATATAGTAATCAAGCATTATCCGTTGCTTTCAGCCCAGATGGTCAAAGATTAGTCAGTGGCGGTCATGATCAAAAAATCAGGTTATGGGATATTGAAACTGGAAAAGTAATTCAAACACTCCATGATCACAATAATTGGGTTTTTTCCGTTGCTTTTAACTCTCAGGGTAATCTTTTGGTTAGTGGAAGTGTCGATAAAACAGTAAAACTTTGGGATACTAATACAGGAAAAGTCATTAGTACCTTTTGGGGACATGAAGGTATCGTCCGTTCTGTTGTTTTTAATTCTGATAAAAGAACTTTAGCCAGTGGTAGTGAAGATGGCACAATTAGACTGTGGGACATTCATACTGGCCAAAATTTAGAGACTTTACGAGGACATGAAGCAGGAATTTGGTCAATTGCTATCAATTATGATCTACAAATCTTAGCTAGTTCGTCATTGGATACAACAGTCAAATTATGGGACATTTCTACTGGTGAATGCATTAGAACGTTAAGTGGTTATGAGACTTGGGCTTGGTCAGCTTCTTTCCATCCTGATAACGAAAATTTGGTTAGTGCTAGCCTAGGAAGCATGAGATTTTGGAATATCAAGACTGGCGAATGTACCAAAATATTGCAAGATGATAATGATGTAGGAAATACGCAGTTAGTAGCCTTTAGTAAAGATGGTCAAATAATAGCCAGTTGCAATCAAGATCATAGTATTAGGCTTTGGAAGTTTAAAACTAAAAAATGTTTCAATATTTTGTATGGTCATCAAGCGTTGGTTACTTCAATTGCTTTTAGTCCTGATGATCAGATTTTAGTTAGTAGTAGTGAAGATGAAACAATTAAACTTTGGAATTTAAAAACTGGGGAATGTATCCAGACTTTAGTAGTAGAAAATCCTTATGAATCGATGAATATTAGAGGAATAAAAGGGTTGGATAAAGCAAATATTAATATGCTGAAATCATTAGGCGCTGTTACGAGTTAGTCTAAATAAGAAAAAAAGCAGATGTCATAATATCTGCTTTCAATCTATATCGTCATTATAGGTTAACTAGTATTAACTAGTAAATCTTGAGTAATTAGTATGAAACATTTAAACTCCATTACTAATGTCACTGGGTAATTCTTGCTCAAATTCTGTGACTAAAATACTATCAAGATCGATTTCCATACCAAATCTGTTTAAATTTTCCAAACTAGTTTCAACATATTTGATTTGAGTAGCTGTTACAGTTTTCATCTTCGTTCTCCTTGATGGTCTTATGTGAATTTGTTGGTAATTGAGACTAAAAATCTTAGTCTTCAAAATATTGGTATTCTGGGGTGAAAATTAATATTCACCTCGTAAATAATTAATTAAGCTTTAATGGCCGTAAAATTTGCTCAAGTTCTTGATTCGAGATATAGCCAACTGGTGGCGAACTAAAACAGATCAAAGCTGTTTCATAGCAGGCCCTGGCAATCCGAGTCCGTTCAGCAGAATCAAGTTTGGCTACTAGTGCAACATTTTCGTCTACATGTTCAGCATCAGCCCCCACAGCACTATGTACTCGAAGACATCTTGTGGCCTTGACGTCACTTGGTAGTAAGGCTTCAATCTTTTGGATATACTCTTCGCCAATGCCTAAAGATAGACGCTCCATTGTGTATACATAGCCTACACAATCAATAGGATTGCTATCCTGAGCACTGCGAGAAAAGTAATCCATTAAAGCCATAGCAGCGGGGGGCACAAGTTCTTGGACTACGGCTGCGGCATCATAACCTAAAGACTGAATGTCTAGTAAAGCCAAGCGCTCATGTCCTTTTTCTTCTTCGGCTTTTTCTAAGGCCCAAGCTTCTAAATCAGAATGACCATTGGCAGCAAAGCTTTTGGCGGCATTCTTCATTAATTCATAAGCACGAGAAGTAAGATGATAAGCGCTGGCTAATCGCCAGATCCAGCGAGTAGGTGTAAGAGCTGGGGGCCTAAGATCCGACTTGGTTGTATGTTGAGCAACGGCGATCGCGGTATCCAATAGTCCCCTAGTGGTCGCAATATGACCCAGACAAGACATTGGTTGAGCAAAACGATCGTCTCTAGAGATAGGATGGTATAACCAAGCGCGATCAGCTATTGCTACTACTACTTTTCCTGGGGCAATTTGTGCCCATTCGGTAGCAGGTTCGCGATCGCCAAAGCCTGTCGAGTATATCTTCTTGACAAGTTGCTGCTTAGAAATACCTATGTTATACTTCTTGACCATAAGAATCGTAAAATAATTCATCAAACATTTGCGGTCATAACTCGCGAGATATTTTCCATTCAAAGGTAGGTTCTTTAGAATACGAAATATCACTTTGCAAGATAGAGCATTTAGTTTGCAGACTAATTGCCCTGAGACCGCATTTATTTTTTTTCTTAGCAGTGCTTCCACGAAAAAATATGGAGACTGCATTGGCCGAATTCTTTGATCGCAACATAAATTGAGACCAAGATAATCATCGGGATTACTTCAGAGTAGGATTCTGAAATATTTTGGGCTTTATGTCCTATTTACGGACAAGCTCATTCAATCAGTTAGCAGTTATCAGCTATCAGTTATCAGGTCTCAATTGAAGATTTAACCCCGACTGAGACATACAGCTTAAAGAAACTAGAGTATTAGACCCAGTGAAAAAAATAACTGTTGACTGTTGACTGTTGACTGTTCACTGATAAAGGAAAAGGTTTTAGTATTGGCTGATGAGCCAGTTACTTTTTACTATGTCAA
>JBCCYD010000038.1:0-23640 GCA_039190385.1 Cyanobacteria bacterium P01_F01_bin.143
AAAAGGAATAAAATCGCTGATGATCTTTACAAATCGAGCAATGGAGGTATTCCTAGTCTGATTCGTGATGGAATAAAAAGTAAACTAAGTTAGTAACTATAATATATAAACTTATGAATTTGCTTACTAAATTGAAATTTGAAAATAATCATAACCTTCGACCAAAAAATCCACATAGGGATTCACCAAAACATCCAGAACCTTATGTAGTTGACGATAAATTAAAAAAGGCCGTAAATCTGGCAATATATCTTAGACGACCATTGTTATTAGAAGGCGATGCAGGATGTGGGAAAACACGTTTAGCTTCGGCTATTTCCTATGAGCTAGGATTGCCTCTTTACCGTTGGGATGTGCGTTCTACTACCAAAGCTCAAGATGGACTTTATAAATATGATGCTATTTTGCGCCTTCATGATGTACAGGTAAAACAAGGAAAACCCGTAGATGAAGTGCCAGAAAAACAGTCTGTAGAAGAAGCAGAAACTGATGATTATGATGATGAGATTCGGAAAAATCGCAATCCTATCAATCCTGAGCATTATCGAACATTTGGCGCTTTAGGTAAGGCATTTCGGTTAACAGATTGTCCAGCAGTAGTACTAATTGATGAAATTGATAAAGCAGATTTAGATTTTCCTAATGATTTGCTAACTGTATTAGATGAACCTTGGGAATTTAAGATTAAGGAAACTGGGGAAAAAATTAGAGCTACTTATCCACGAAAAGATGATCTAGAAAATGGAGCTAAAATTGATTGTCGACCAATTGTCATCATTACTAGTAATAAAGAAAAAACTAATTTGCCAGCTCCTTTCTTAAGGCGTTGTTTATATCATTATTTGGACTTTCCTAATGATCCTAAGAAATTAAAAGAAATCATTGAAAAGCATCATCAAATTCGTCAAGAAAAATTACCACCAGCAAAATTATCGGATAATGCGATCGCGCGTTTTTTAGCTCTTTGGAATCAAGGAGGACTCTTTAAAAAACCTGGAACTAGTGAATTTATCGATTGGCTACAAGCACTCCACACCTTTGAGTCGAAACCATACAGTGCCGCACAATTAAAAAAAGACCAGTTACTTCCCTATCCAGAGTTATTATTTAAACGCCAGGATGACTGGAAAAAGTATGCTAAACCCTCATCATGACTTCTGCTATTTCCCAAGAAAAACTAGATTTAATTACTCGTGCTTTTATTGGTCTACGTCAAAAAGGGTTTAAACTTGGTGTAGGAGAGCTTTTCGCTGCTCAAGAAGCATTAGAAGGCGGATTTGGAGAATCTGATGATGCACTGGAAGAAACTTTAAAAATACTATGGTGTAGTTCTCTCTCGGAACAAACTCAGTTTGACCCTATCTGGAAATCTTTATTAAATCGGCCAACTACCAAGTCACAAGAAAAAATTACTACCAAAGAATCAACTCCACAACCCAATCCGCCGCAAATAGAAATACAACAAGAAACTTCCTCCCTATCAACCCAAGAAACTTTTCCCGAAGAAATTACATCTGAACCAGAAGTCGCATCTTTACCAATTCAAGCAGCACCTTTTACTCCAGTAGAAAATGAGGATGATGCTGTACTGCATGAGTATTATCCTATTTCTCGTCGTTCAATGGTTTATAACTGGCGATATTTACGACGACTTGTTCCTGATGGAACTTTTGATGTATTAGATGTTGCTGCCACAATTGAACTAGCTACTCATCAAGGATTTTATTTGTCTCCAATCTATCGCAGGAGAGAACGTAACCATGCTAGTTTACTGCTTTTGCTTGACCAAAATGGTTCTATGACTCCATTTCATCGTTTTAGTCGTGATTTAGTGGAAACAGCAGTTTATGAAAGTTCTTTGCAACCGGAAAAAGTAAAAGTATTTTATTTCCACAATGTTCCGGGAAACAGTGTTTATCAAGACCTCTATCTAACAGAACCCATTGCCGTACAGAAAGTTTTAGCCAGTTGCGATCGCAATACCAGCATCATTATTGTTAGTGATGCAGGAGCGGCAAGAGGTTATAGAGAGTTAAGAAGGATTAGGTCAACTACTAGTTTTTTGTTTAAATTAAAGCGATATAGTTCGTTGACCGCTTGGTTAAATCCTATGCCAGAAGAACGTTGGCTAGGTAGTTCGGCAGAAATAATTGCTAATTTAATACCCATGTATGAAATGAACAATAATGGTTTGAGTAATGCGATCGATATCGTACGCGGGCAACCATTACCACATCTTGATTCACTAATTTCATGAGCGATCTAGCTAACCAAGAGCATCGAGAATTGGCAACTCAAGCCGTAGCAAGATTTGTCGGTCGTTTTGACGAATCCTATCTATTTCTGGCCTATCATGCTGCTTTACCTTTGGTACTGACTCCAGAATTAGTTAATTACCTACGCAATCAGTTTTTAAGAGATCAGCAAGTACCTTGGGTAGCAGAAGTTGACCTGTTGCTCTCTGAACTCTGTTCTCAAGTAGGATACGAACTTTATGCGATGGATACCCATGTACGGGAATATCTATTAGAGCAAATGGAGCTAGATCCGCGTTTTGGTGAGTCACGAATGCGAGAAGTAGCCCAGGTTTTAATTAGTTATGTCAATTATTTGAGTAGGCTCAATCCAGAAAGACGCAAACAAGAAATAGAAGCACAAAGGTTAGCCGCAATGGTCTATATGGGAGATCAAGAATGTAAAGTTGCTGCTCGTAAAATTGCTGAACGATTCAAAGAAGTTAGTAGTAGCACTACAAATGATTCGGAAAATCTCAATCAATCGGAAATTAGGGCGCAATTAGCCAGATTAACACGCATCACTGAGGAATTATCACGTCCATTACAAAAACAAGAACAAACAAGTTTACTCAAATACGCCAGACTCGTACAAAAAATTCTCAGAAACCCAGAGCAAGTTAATCCAGCAGAATTACGTGATCCTTTTTATATAGAGGGCTTGGAAGTAAGAGTTACCGATAAGTTATTACCTGAAAGTCTGGCAAAAATTGTAGCTGCGTCTAGAAAGCCCGTTACTCAACTGGAAGGTTTTCCCGCAATAAAATCATTTGATTTTGAAGTAGCAACGATCGCGATTGAAACTCAGGAAACTATCTTAAAATTAAACTTTAAAGTTGCTACTCTAGTTTCCAAAGAACAAATTAGTAATCGACCCAAACCAGAAGATATCTATTTTCGTGATGATGTTAATTACGAAGCTTTTTCCCGAAAAGGCCGCTATCAAAGTTATGAACAATTAAGCAGTAGCGAACAAGAAGGTATCGACTATCGCATTCGATCGCGTCTGGGAAATTCTAATTTTGTGATCGCAACCAATCATGGTGGAAAAATTCAACCAGGGACGACAGAAATTGCTGAAGCGATCGCAGGAACAGATTATAGTTTTTATTCTTTTGAGGGTCTTAAAGATGGGGAAGAAAATGATCCTCTTCATATTCCTAGTCATCGGTTTAATGAACCTCGTGCCTTAGAGCTAGTTAGTCAGGTAAATCGGGTAATTGCGATTCATGGCATTGCCGATGAGGATGAAATTATTTATCTGGGGGGTTTGGATGATCAATTACAATCTCAAATCAAGCAATATTTGGAAAAAGCAGGATTTACAGATATAGAAGATGCTGATCGGCGTTTTAGAGGAATCAGTCCGCAAAATATTTGTAATCGCGGTCAAAAAGTTGGTGTTCAGATTGGAATATCTTGGGGATTACGGAAAAAATTATTTGCCAGTTTAGAAGATGAAAGCGAGCAACCCACATTATGGGATCACTTTATCCAGACAATACGCGATGCGCTGTCTCCTCTAGAAGCAAACGGGTTGAGAATGCAAGTAACGGAGGGAGAAGCTGACTATTACACTGAAGACCTAGGGGATGGAGTAGAACTAGAGATGATTTCTATCCCAGGCGGTAGTTTCATTATGGGTTCTCCAAAAGAAGAACTAGAAAGTTATGACGATGAAAGACCCCAACATCAAGTAACTGTTCCTAGCTTTTATATGGGACGTTATCCTGTTACTCAAGCTCAATGGAAAGCAATAGCAGAATCAGAGTCCATAGAAAGAGAATTAGAACTAGATCCATCCAATTTCAAAGAAGACTATGAAGATATGGAGCGATGGCAAAGACCCGTTGAGCAAGTATATTGGGAAGATGCAAAAGAATTTTGTGCGCGGCTCTCTAGGGAAACAGAAAGAGAATATCGTTTACCCACAGAAGCAGAATGGGAATATGCCTGTAGAGCAGGAACAAATACTCCATTTCACTTTGGTGAAACAATCAGCACAAATTTAGCTAATTATCGAGGGACAGATGATGAAAATTTCGATTGGAAAGGCTTTTATGGTAGAGGAGTTCGTGGAGAGTACAGAGGGCAAACAACACCAGTAGGATATTTCCAGGTAGTTAACAATTTTGGACTCAGCGATATGCACGGAAACGTTCGGGAATGGTGTGAAGATGATTGGCATGATAGTTATGAAAATGCACCAAACAATGGTAGTACTTGGCTCTCAGAAGAAGGTAATCGTAAAGTAATACGCGGTGGTTCTTGGCTCATCAATCCTGATAATTGCCGCTCAGCGATTCGCTACTACGCTGCGCGCGATAACCGTAACGACTCTGTCGGTTTTCGTGTTGTCTGCGTCGCCCCCAGGACTACATAGCCCTTTTTACACTCTTTTCCCTTTTTATCCTTTGTGCCCTATGCAGGCTAAAAATAGCCTAAATTACGTATTTAATACATTTATACTATAAATGAAGGAATTACCCATTATTCAAAAAACCTATGATTTGATCCAATGGTACATTCCAATTTTAAATCGCTTACCCAAAGACCATCGCTTCGCGTTAGGAGAACGCATTGTCAATAATTTATACGATTTATTGGAACGATTGATTCAAGTGCGATATGCTAAAAAAGATAAATTAACTCGTCTTTATTCGCTTAATATACAATTAGATATTCTCCGTTATCAAACCCGACTACTGCACGATTTTGAGTTAATTTCTGCCCAAAGATATCAATATATTAGTCAGCAAATTAATGGTATTGGCAGAGATTTGGGACTTTGGATTAAACAACAAAAGAAAGATGATTAAAGCTAAGCTGATGAGTTTTATTTTTTAGAGAATATATTTAGAAGTCCCCCAAAGTTGGGGGATTTAGGGGGCTTTAAAAAAGATGAAACGCTATGGTAATCTTTGGCATCAAGTTCTTGATTGGTCAAACCTCCTGTTAGCAGCTCGCTATGCTCAGAGAGGGAAACGCTTTCGCGATAATGTATTAGCTTTTAACTATAATTTAGAGCAAGAATTATTTAAACTAGGCGCGGAACTAGAATCAAAAACCTATTGTCCAGGGGCTTATCGAAGTTTTCGTATTTACGATCCTAAACCGAGATTAATTTCCGCTGCTCCCTATCGCGATAGAGTAGTTCATCATGCCTTGTGTAATATTATTGTGCCTCTAGTTGAAAAATCTTTTATTCACGATACTTATGCTAATCGAATTGGTTTTGGTACTCATCGAGCCTTAGAACGTTTTATAAAATTTGCCCGCACTAGTCGCTACGTTTTGCAATGCGATATTCGTAAATATTTTCCGAGCATTGATCATGAAATTTTAAAACAGATTATTCGCCGCAAAATTAAATGTCGAGATACTTTATGGTTAATCGATACAATTATTGATAGCAGTAATCCTCAAGAACCTGTAATTGAATATTTCCCAGGCGATGAGCTACTAACACCTATGTTGCGTCAACGCGGACTACCCATTGGCAATTTGACCAGTCAGTTTTTTGCGAATTGGTATCTCAATGATTTTGACCATTTTGTCAAAGAAAAATTACGATGCAAAAAATATTTGCGCTATGTTGATGATTTTTTGCTTTTGGGTGATGATTGGCAGTTTTTAAATCAAGCTCGCCGAGAAATTGAACAATATTTGGCACAATTACGCCTAAAAATTCATCCGATTAAAAGTCAACTATCGGAAACTAGGTATGGGGTTAATTTTGTGGGCTTTCGAGTATTCCCAGATCGGGTGAGGGTTCGCAGTGATAACCTGAGAAGATCTAGACGAAGATTGAAGCAATTACAAGCTGATTATGCCCAAGGAGCAGTGCCCTTACAAAAATTAGTTGAAAGGCTGCAAAGTTGGGATGCCCATCTCAAACATGGAGATACTTATCACCTGCGACAAGATATTTTTAATCATTACAGTTTCACTCGCTTATCCTAATTTTCTCTTTCTTATTAGGTTATTTCTCGCAATAAATATCTCAGAGAAACGGTGCGTTACGCTGGTGCTAACAGCACCCTACAGTCTAAAATCAAGTTAATTTTATTAACAAACTGTTGACTGATAACTGAAAACTGATAACTGTAAAAGTTGGGGCAGGCAATTTAAAGTGGTGGTTCTTGGATCAACAATCCTAATAATTGCCGCTCAGCGATTCGCAACAACAATACGCGCGATAACCGTAACAACAATATCGGTTTTCGTGTTGTCTGCGTCGCCCCCAGCACTCTTCAGGGCCAGAGCTGGCAGATGGGAATTTGTCAGGCGTGCGTTAGTGGAGTCCAGACCTGTTCCAGTGATGCTTATGGCATCCAAAAATAACCCGGAATCGTTTAGCTTAGTAGGCTTTGCCGAAACGTTAAGCGATTTCAAAAAAGTCAGTGATCAGTTATCAGTGATTAGCAGAGAATAATAGTTAATCTAGACTTCAAGGGGAATAATTTACTGAGAGATGGTACAACTAGTTATTCGCAAAGAGCAAAAACAAGGGCAGTATTTCACTGAGGATTTAGGAAATGGGGTAGAGCTGGATATGGTGGTTATTCCTGGTGGTAGTTTTTGGATGGGAACCGATGATGAGGAAATAGAACGGCTGGTTAAAGAATATGACGACGAATGGTTTAGAAAAGAAGCCCCACAGCATCAAGTAACTCTACCGAACTTTTTTATCGGACGTTACCTAATCACTCAAGCCCAATGGAAAGCAGTAGCAGAATTAGAAGCGATAGATAAAGAATTAGACCTAGATCCTTCTGAATTTAAGGATGATTATGAAGGTACTAATAGATGGACTAGACCAGTAGAAAGTATTTCTTGGGAAGATGCCAAAGAATTTTGTAATCGCTTGAGTAAGCAAACCAAAAGAGAATATCGTCTGCCCACAGAAGCAGAATGGGAATATGCCTGTAGAGCAGGAACAACTACTCCATTCCATTTCGGAGAAACAATTAGCACCGATTTAGCTAACTATGATGGAAATAGAACTTATGGAAGAGGTTCAAAAGGCATTTATCGAGAACAAACCACGCCAGTAGAATATTTCAAAGTAGCTAATAATTTTGGACTCAGCGATCTGCACGGAAATGTTTGGGAATGGTGTGAAGATGATTGGCATGAAAACTATGAAAATGCTCCAATAGATGGCAGTGCTTGGTTATCGAAAAATAGTAGTAAAAAAGTAATTCGTGGTGGTTCTTGGCTCTACAATCCTCCTATTTGCCGCTCAGCGATTCGCTACTTCAATACGCGCGATAACCGTAACTACTTTATCGGTTTTCGTGTTGTCTGCGTCGCCCCCAGGACTACATAGCACTCTTTGCACTCTTTTCCCTTTTGGCCCTATGCAGGCTGAAAAATCACTTATATTACGCACTTAATACATGGGTGCTATCTTTCTTTGATCGCCCAGGTTGGAACGGGTTACCTAATTTTTAAGATACAAGGTTGGGTTAAACTTTTTATTAACCGAACGAAACAATATCTTGTGTTGGTTAGAACGGAGTGAAATCCAACCTACTGGCGTGTTCAGAGAAGAAACATTGACCATTAAACATTGACCATTAGCAATTAGCGATTAGCCATTAGCAACTCTTTATCATAGAGATAAAGTAATCATGCTTTATTTTGTATAGAGCGAACACTATGATAGAGTACAGTGAATCAAGCTAAAAGATAAAATAATCAAACATCTATGCACGAAACTTTTAGTCAGACTATCTGGGTTGTTCCTTTATACGCTTTGATTGGCGCAGTTCTCGCGATTCCTTGGTCACCAGGGATTATTCGTCAGACAGGGCCCAGACCATCGGGCTATCTCAACACCTTGATGACTTTTATTGCCTTGGTTCATAGTATCCTGGCACTGAGAGAAGTCTGGCAAAAACCAACTCGATATCTCTCTTTTCAATGGCTTCATGCTGCGAATTTAGATATTGCCTTTGATCTCGAAATTTCCTCAATTACCATTGGCGCGTTAATTCTAATTACAGGACTAAATTTAGCTGCCCAAATTTATGCTATTGGCTATATGGAAATGGACTGGGGTTGGGCACGCTTCTTTTCCCTACTGGCTTTGTTCGAGGCAGGGATGTCCACTTTAGTTTTATGCAACTCCCTATTCTTTAGCTATGTAGTATTAGAAATTCTTACTTTAGGAACTTATTTATTAATTGGTTTATGGTTTAATCAGTCTCTGGTGGTAACTGGTGCCAGGGATGCGTTTCTCACCAAACGGGTCGGAGATTTAATTCTCTTGATGGGCGTGGTTGCCTTATTACCCTTGGCAGGAACTTGGAATTATACAGAATTAGCAGACTGGGCCAGAACAACGGATATTGATCCTGCGATCGCGACTCTACTTTGTTTAGCCTTAATCTCGGGGCCTTTGGGTAAATGTGCCCAATTCCCTTTACATCTTTGGTTAGATGAGGCAATGGAAGGGCCAATGCCAGGAACGATTCTGCGGAATACGATTGTGGTCTCGACGGGTGCTTGGGTCTTGATTAAATTACAACCTGTTTTAGCTTTATCCTCTTTTGCTACTAACTTTATGATTGGGGTCGGTGCGACGACGGCTATTGGTGCTGGATTAATCGCGATCGCACAGATCGATATCAAACGTTCTCTTTCCTATTCAGTTAGTGCCTATATGGGTCTGGTGTTTATCGCTGTGGGAACCCAACAGGATATTACGGCTTTAAAACTTCTGTTCACCTACGCGATCGCGATGTCATTGCTCGTGATGAGTATTGGAGGCATTGTTTTAAATACGATTACCCAAGATATGACCCAATATGGTGGTTTATGGTCACGCCGTCCCATTTCAGGAATCTCTTATCTAGTTGGTGCCGCTTCGCTGGTCGCTTTTCCTCCTTTGGGTTGTTTTTGGACACTCACGGAAATGGCAGACAATCTCTGGCAAACTCGTCCTTTGCTAGTGGCCGTATTAGTGATTGTTAATGGTTTGACTGCTTTTAGCTTGACCCGAGAATTTAGTTCAGTTTTTGGGGGTAAAGCCAAACCGATGACGGTGCGATCGCCTGAAGGTTTATGGCCGTTAATCTTACCGATGACCTTTGTTATGGGATTTGCGCTACATGTGCCGATTTTATTACAGCGATGGGGTTTATTACCTGCATTATCAGAGTTAAATCTAAATGTTGTAATTCCTTTGGTTATTTCAACTTTAGTAGGTGCAACCTCCGCAGCTTTCATTTATCTCAATGACAAGATT
The DNA here is from genome assembly GCA_039190385.1 of Cyanobacteria bacterium P01_F01_bin.143. Lineage (GTDB taxonomy): Bacteria > Cyanobacteriota > Cyanobacteriia > Cyanobacteriales > Xenococcaceae > Xenococcus. Next base: position 9,550 of record JBCCYD010000038.1, read on the forward strand.
ACTAAACCGATCGCGCTAAAACCGAAAGCGTTACAAGACTTTTTTGCTTATGACCTTTATACAGCAGAACTTTATAGACTCACCATTGTTTTTGCAGTTGGTTTAGTTTCTCGACTCGTTTATTGGGGCGATCGCTATTTAGTTGATGGAGTAATTAATTTTGTCGGCTTAGCAACTGTGTTTAGTGGCGAAAGTTTGAAATACAACGTTTCTGGGCAAAGTCAATTTTATTTCCTTTCAATTGTCTTAGGAGTAGTTTTATTTATTGGCGTACTCTGTTTCCCTTTAATTCCCCAATTATCTTTTTAAAAAACACTAAATATTCAATGATAAATTTTTAATGCTCCAATACTTTTAAGCCCCCCAGCCCCCAAATTTGGGGGAGAAAGATGTATTTAAGTCCCCCAGAATTGACGAGCGACCCTGCGGAATTTTCAATCCGCAAAGGAACGCGCGAGGAAAGGGATTTAGGGGGCGAACGAAATAACTTAAGAGACCAAGCGAACAGTATTGCTCAATATTTAATGATAAATGCTCAATGATAAATGAAAATACTTAGTTTTTTACTTTGGCTGCCTGTAATAGGAGCCATGATCACTGGTTTCTTGCCAGGAAAAATTGTCTCGGATCGTCTGAAGCAAATTACTACAATCTTTGCTGTAGCCACTTTATTGACTTCACTCTGGTTATTAACTCAGTTTGATTTAAGTAATAGTAGCTGGCAATTTGCCGAATATTTGCCCTGGGCTGACGCGCTTGGCTTAAGTTATAGTTTGGCGATCGACGGCTTATCCTTGCCCCTTTTAATTTTAAATAGCTTACTAACTATTATTGCTATTTATAGTATTGGCGAAAATGTTGAACGTCCTCGACTTTATTATTCTTTAATTCTGCTAATTAATGCCGGGATTACAGGAGCCTTAGTTGCTCAAAATTTATTACTCTTCGTGTTCTTTTATGAAATAGAACTGATTCCTTTCTATTTGATGATTGCTATTTGGGGAGGAGAAAGAAGAGGCTATGCCGCAACAAAATTTCTGCTTTACACTGCAGTATCAGGACTGTTAGTTTTGGCCGCATTTTTAGGAATAGGGTTCCTTAATGGGGGAACCAGTTTTGATTACGATAGCCTGAGCTCTCAAGGATTACCTTTAATCACCCAATTAATTTTATTAACAGTATTGCTGGTGGGCTTTGGGATCAAAATTCCTTTAGTGCCTTTGCATACCTGGTTGCCTGATGCCTATACAGAAGCTTCTCCAGCTATAACGATTCTTTTGGGAGGTATTTTAGCTAAATTAGGAACTTATGGTCTGATTCGTTTTGGCTTACAGCTATTCCCTGATGCTTGGTTGTTAGTTGCTCCAGGGTTAGCAATTATTGGAACAGTTAGTGTATTGTATGGAGCTTTAAGCGCGATCGCACAAAAAGATATCAAACGAATGGTGGCCTATAGCTCTATTGGTCACATGGGTTATATTCTGGTCGCGGCGGCAGCGGGGACTGAGTTAAGTATTTTAGGTGCTGTGGCACAAATGATTGGCCATGGTTTGATTCTGGCTTTACTGTTTCATCTGGTTGGGATTGTAGAACGGAAAGTAGGAACTCGTGATTTGGATGTGCTCAATGGCTTGATGAATCCAGTTCGCGGTTTACCGTTGACTAGTAGTTTATTAATTTTGGCGGGTATGGCAAGTGCGGGAATTCCTGGGTTAGTAGGATTTGTCGCTGAATTTATTATTTTTCAGGGCAGTTTTAATCGTTTCCCGATCGCGACTTTGTTATGCATTATTGCCTCGGGTCTGACAGCAGTTTACTTTGTGATTCTGCTCAATCGCACCTGTTTTGGCAAATTGAATAATAAATTAGCCTATTATCCCCGAGTATTCAGTTCCGAAACCATTCCTGCTCTGGCTTTGACAGTAATTATTTTAATTTTGGGAGTTCAACCTAATTGGTTATTGCGTTGGATAGAACCCACGACTAATCAGTTATCAGTTAACAGCTATCAGTCATCAGTTGTTAGCCAACCGTTTACCGTAGGGGCGAATGGCCGTTCGCCCGTACCTCAGTTATTAAGTCAAAAGTGAACAGCTAATTATGGTACAAACATCGACAAAACTTCCTCCTTCTAATCATGAATTTGCTGAGGTGATCCATCGTCTGGAAGCTGGTGGCTCAATGTTACCTGATACTCCAGAAAACTTGATGCAGATTATCGGGATTTATAAAGCCTATGCCGTTCCCATGGATTTCTATTGGCGAGATTTGCTATATATTGCCGAACAAGTATTTCTCGACCCCCTGCCCTTTTTTAAATATTTTTTACCCAAGGAATATTTAGATCTGCCCAATCATTACGCTGGGGAAACTGCTGATCTTCAAGTGTGGCGCGGTAAAGCATCGGCCCATCCTGAATTACTGGAATTTATGGAAAAGGGCACAACTAGCAAAATGCCCAAATTGTTTCATCATCTGTGGCACGATCGCATTAATATGGAATTTGCCGAATCCTGTATGCGATCGATGTTGTGGCATGGCAGGGATATGGGCTTAGGTAAGTTTGATGCCTATCTCGATACGGAAGAATATAAAGCCAATGCCGATATTGCCATCAAAGCTTATTTCAAGAAAAATCTTGTGATGTTGGGACTGTATAAAATCTTTCCTGATATGTTCATCGAACAGGTTAAACAACTTTCTTACTATTCCAATTTGGGTTTATTTTGGGAAGTAATGGCACCAGTATTTTTTGAAATGTCTGATATCTACGATGAGGGTGGATTTCAAGGCGTTCCCGATGCGATGGACTTTTTGGTCAATGGCATCTTTGCTGTTGCCGGACGACCGATTTATCATCATGCCTATATTGATGGTGAATGCTACGAAATTATTCCTAAATCAAAGGGATTTACCTGGCTTTATGAGGCAGCATTGCCCTATGTTGAGGCGATTTTTTATCGGACTTCTCCGTTTCGGGGAACTAAATCTTATAATGCTCAAGCAAGGCAAGTTCCCGATGAGCAAAAAGATTTTCACTACGGTATTTTGTATGCCGATGTCTTTCCTGTGGGAACGGCGGGGATTCCTCCGACATTGTTAATGGATGATATGTCTCATTTTCTGCCAAATTATTTGCAGGAATATTATGGGGAACATTGTCGGGGCAGAGATGATAGTTTGATTCAATTGGGCATTACCTTTCAGCGATCAATGTATAACGTTACTTCTGCGGTTATTCAGGCATTGCGCCAAGCTCTGCTCTATCCTCTTGATGATGAGAATCCCAAGCATTTACAGAAAAATCGTGACTTTTTTGAATTGCAAGTAAGTCGCTTTTTACGTCCCGAAGCTCGTTTGAGGGATATTCAATCTCAAGATTATCGTTAGCTTTAAAATCAACCAGCATCATTTTTAGTAACTATGAATCATCAAAAGGAATCATTAGAAATTCTGTTTATTTCCGCGATCGCTTTTGGCCTATCCTTTGTGGTTGTTGCTTTTTCTTGGCTTTGAAAAAATAGGGAGTTTGAGAAATAAGAACTTAGGGAGAGCTTCCTGCCCCAAGTCCCCAATTCCCCACCTCAAATTATCCCATCAAAATTACATTATCAATGACGTGGATAACCCCGTTATCTGCTTCAATATCCGCTGCAATAACAGTGGCATTTTTCACTTCAAAACTATCACTACAATCAATAGAAATTGGTGAACCTTCCACGGAAATAACCGAATCAACTTTGGCTAAATCTGCTTGCATCAATTTTCCTGAAACCACATGATAGGTAAGAATTCTGGCTAATTGAGGAGTATTTTGCACTAAAGTTTGAATTGTTCCTGGGGGAAGTTTCGCGAAAGCCGCATCATTAGGAGCAAATACTGTGAAAGGCCCAGGGCTTTTGAGAGTATCGACTAAATTAGCAGCTTTCACTGCCGTAACTAGAGTACTAAATCCTTCGTTATTTACTGCAATATCAACAATATCAGCCATACTTTTGATGTTAATTTTAATTGGAAATTAATCTACTTATTTTTGATTAATTATAAAACTAATTAGGGAGCTACGAAATAAGGCCAAACATCTTTCGGCTGCCTCACGGTCTTGTCTACTCCATCACCATAAGCATCATTAGAAGCATTAATTCCAGCTGTATAGAATGAAACCATAGTATCAATCACATCATCTTTCGGAACTCTGCCTCCACAACTAGTATGCTTACCCTGTCCCCTCTCAATATCTAAGAAGGACTGCTCTTCAAAATCACATGTTTTTGTTGTATCAACTATAAGAGCATCCAAAACCAGAATGTCTAGTAAATTATGAAGCTCTCCATTATGAGGCCAGTCAGCCTTGTAGTCTTTATTGTCTTGCCTGTCCCATCCCAGAACACCATAACGAATCAGAGCCTTATTATTGGAAATTTGCTCAGATGACAAGTCAAAAGTAGGAGCTTGATTATAGGCTAATTTAACGTCTTCCAGTCCCATCGTCATGTTGGTGATTTCTGGACGCCCAACACGATCTCTTCTTTGCCTGCTACCATTTTCTTCTGTAAAGGATTCACCAGCGACAGCAATTAATTCGACTTCTTCTCCTAAAACATCTGCGACATCAATCTCAACAGTTAGATTAAGGATATTAATGACATCAGAAAAGTTTTTAGGTTCAGGAGGTGGGACTGGGGCATCAGCTTTTAGATTCGGATCGATTACTCTTTTCATTGTATCTTCTGCCCAATTCACATCTAGAAAAAAAGAATCGGCTTTTCTTCCTGCAACAGCACGACTAACATTTTTTATCTCTAACTGACCAGCACGAAAGACATTTGCCACACAGTTCGGCACATCGCCAACTGGTTTGCAGGTTACGTTAGCGCTAAAATCTTTTTGAACTTCTGGAACACTAAGTAGACTTTCTTTTAATTCAACCTTTCTAATCTCGAAACTATACTCCACAGAACCATCAAACTCAGGAGCTGTGTTTGCTGGATGCAAAAAAGTGTTCAAGGCTACGACAAGCTTACCTTCTTCAGGAACCCATGCGTAGAGATCAGAAAGGTCAATCTGACGTGGTTCCTCAGTATGCTTTATTCCTCCAACAAAATCAATGTGATCTGATCCAACACAGACTAAGGGTGACATCACTAATATACCTGCAAGTAATAATGTATATTTCATTTAGGATAACTCCTGTTTTCATTGAGTTGGGCTGTAATGATTGCTCAACGCTAATGGAATAACAGTCGGGGGCAATAACTAGTTAAAAACTGTAAATTAGCACGACAACAATCAAAGACAAGGATTTCAAGAGCAGTCTTGTCCAATCGCCAGCTTCAGAAACTTTTCTCGACTCGTCAAACTACTATGCTTGAAATGATTATTATCATATAATACAAAAATCACCTCGTAACATCTAAATATACATTTTGTTACTTTTTAAAAAATGAAAAGTAGTTTTGCAAAGGCTTGTATCGCTCCAATATCAAGTAAAATTGCTATAAAACAATCAAATACCAATTAAATCAATGCCTTTAATTAAAGTTCAATCATCAGTAGCTGCGCCAGAAAAGAATGTTATTGAGAGTTTATTGCAGAGTTTATCTGGAAAGTTAGCCGGACATTTTGGTAAGCCAGAATCCTATGTAATGACGGCGTTTGAATCGGATGTGCCGATGACTTTTGGTGGTAGTTTTGATCCTGTATGCTATATCGAAATTAAAAATATTGGGACAATGACTTCGGCGCAAACGAAGGCAATGAGTAAGGATTTTTGTGAGGAAATTGAATCGACTCTCGGGGTTAAGCGCGATCGCATTTATCTTGAATTTAATGATGCTCAAAGGCATCTCTGGGGTTGGAATGGTTCTACTTTCGGGTGATTATTCCTGTGGTTAGTAGTATTTTTATAAAATTAAGAATAATTAATTAAGAGGGGAGGGAGTTAATAGTGAATCCAATTTCCCAAAAAGTGTCACAGTCAAAAGGCGAAACTTCTTCGCGGGTAGTAGGGGCTGTAAATTTGCCTGACCATACCCAATTGCCAGATAAAGATGATAATTTCGTGAAAAACTACCAGGAACCACCTCAAGGAGATCTGCTTACTGACTCTATTACTCCGATTTTACAAAAGCTACATCCCGACGGAAATTATTGTATTGGTCGAGATTGCGGAATTTATTGGCGACTCCCCGATCCCCCAGAACCTCTAGTTAAAGGTGCGGTATCGCCGGATTGGTTTTATGTTCCCCATGTGCCACCTACAATCGATGGTGCAGTTCGCCGTTCGTTTGTGATGTGGCAGGAAACAATCCAGCCTCTAATTGCCTTAGAATTTGTTTCTGGTAGTGGTGCAGAAGAGCGAGATCAAACTCCTGTTAAAGGTAAGTTTTGGGTCTATGAACGGGCGATACAAATTCCTTTTTATGGAATTTATGAGGTCAGTAAGGCTCAGGTAGAACTGTATCAATTGGTTAATGGTCGTTATCGGCAAATGATGCCTAACAATCGCGATCGCTATTCCATTGAACCTTTACAGGTGGAGTTGGGGATTTGGCAGGGGACATACCAAAATCAACAATTTCCTTGGCTGCGGTGGTGGGACTCTGAGGGGAACTTATTGTTAACCAGTGAGGAACAGATTGAACAGGAAAGGCAACGAGCAGATCGTTTGGAGAAGCAGTTAAGAGCTTTGGGGATAGAGCCCGAAATTTAAACAAAAGAATTTTTAAAACTGTATAAGAAAATAGCTAAGAGCAATTATAGCTTAAAGCCTTGTTATTCTGCGATCGCACTTACTGTGATGATTAAGTTGGAAATGCGATCATAGTGAGTTGGCATATATGGCGATCGCGAAATACCAGAAAATTGCAAGCGCGATCTCAAATAGCAAAAAATTGTATCCTACATAGTAGAGTACAATCTCAACACAAATCGATTATCCCAGGTCATCCTTGTTATCTTAAATATGCAGAAAAACACTCATCTTGCTAAACCATTAGTAATTCTTGATCATAAAATTTCTCAACTAGGAATTGTAATTGATGATCTTAAATCACGTGCTAATCTTGTTGTTTTAAATTCACAGCAAAATGGGATTGCCCAAATTACCCAAGCTCTCAAAAAATATCAGAATTTTTCAAGCTTGCACTTAATTTCCCACGGTTCTCCTGGATGTTTATATTTAGGCAATGAGCAACTTAATATTGAGAATTTAAATGAAAATAAAGAGCAATTAAAACTTTGGCAGCAATTTTTAACCGGCAAAGATTTTCTCGTATATGGTTGTCAGGTTGCCAAGGAGAAAGGAGTAAATTTTCTTAAACAACTATCTCAGTTAACAGGAAGTAATATTGCTGCTTCTGAAGAAACCATAGGTTTAAGCGACTCGGGTAGATATTGGAATTTAGAATTTCGCCTAGGGACTAAAATATCAAGCGATGTGATTGTTTCGACCGCTCTTCAAGCATCTTATAACGGAGTCTTTATTGCGGTAGGAGACACTAGTGACTTTGAAGATGGCACTACTCAAGGATGGAGAATCGGCAACCCCGCAGATCATCCTAATCCGCCGATTAATATTTCTGATGGTGGGCCAGATGGGGTAGGAGATAATTTTTTACAAACCCAATCAATTGGTGGGGCTGGAGTAGGTAGTCGTTTAGTTTGGTTTAATCAGAGTTCCAGTTGGACTGGTAACTATACAGAAGCGGGAGTGACGGCGATTAGTGCTTCAGTTATCAATCAAGGTGTCAATGATGTCGTGTTGCGAGTAGCCTTTGATGGTTCTGGTGGCAGATTTGTAACTACAGAAGGAATTACGGTTTCTCCTGGAGATGATTGGCAGGAGATAACTCTTAATATTACTGCCGATGACTTAACTGCTTCTGGTGGTAGCGATGTTGATGCTACTTTAAGCAATGTTACGACAACTCGATTTTTAAGTAATCCAAATCCTTCCTATACCGGTGCGCCAGTTGTGGCTCAAGTAGGAGTTGATAATATTACTGCGATTGGAGAAACAACTACAGAAGATTTACCAATTGTTTCACTCTCTGCAACCCCCCAAGTTAGTGAAGATGGTGACGATAGAACCTTTAGCGTCACCTTTAACGTCGAAGGGGAAATCCCAGAAGGAGGTTTGCCAGTTGTTATTGGCGGAGATGCTCCAATACTATTTGATCCAGAACTTAATCTACTCGATCAGAGTGTTCCCCTTAGTTTTGACCCCGCAGATGGTCTCATACCCCTCGAAAATCGTGGAACTGAATTTGTTGTAGGAATAACTGCGCCCACGGTTAGTGTGAGTGTTGCCCTTTTTGATGACATTATTGAAGAGGAGCCCCTAGAAATTAATTTTGCTTTGCTAGAGAGCGAAGACTATATAGTTGATGGGGATGGGATTGCTACTACTGTAGTAGTTGACGGAGATAGTGTAATTCCAGGTAGTGGCCCGACAGTTAGTTTGTCGGTCTCTGATACAGAATTATTTGAAGGAGACGAACTTACAGTTAACTTTGATGTGGATGGTGACATTCCAGAAGGAGGTCTTCAAGTTTTCATCGCAGCAGGTCCTACTGACTTAGGTGAATTTAATATCTTTAATGAAGATGGCTCTCCCGCGATCGCGCTAGAGGGCATTGATGAATTTCCCCTCCAAGGTGGAGATGAAGGGGGGTTCTTCGTTACCCTAGCGGAAAATCAGGCTTCTATTACCCTCTCAGTATTTGAAGATGGCCCGACTGAAGGTTCGGAATCATTGACCTTTGAGCTGATTAACGGTGAGCAGTACGAGGTGAATTCTGATGCTAGCACTGTAATCCTCAATGTTGATGATGGGGGAGAAGATGCTTCCTTTGCCGTTGAATCAGGAGTTACTAGCGTATTCTTAGATTTCCCGCTACTAGAAGAAGCTGCGGGATTAACCTTAGTAGGTGTAGATAGTGATGCCACGCCCAGCGATCGCCCTGCCTTTTTAGATCCTTTCCAAGTAGGATTTGCCATTACAGAAGAAACTGACTTTAGTTTTGCTCCTGTTCCCTTTACTCCTCTAGGTGGGACAATCGAGCATTCAGGAACTATTACCCTTGCTCTCGGTGGTGCAGAGGTAACAGTAGGAGAATTTTCCATTGGGTTTGATGGGAGTCGAGTTTCCGAAACAGCGAGTGGTTTCTTTGTTGCCGATACTCTAGAAGATGCTTTGGGATTAGAAATTCTCTTTGATGTTGGTGCCCCAGGAACGGTAAATATCTCTGGGGGAGATTTAGAAATTAGTGATGCGGATTTACTCCTGGCACCAGAATTAGCTAATGCTCTTGGTTTACCTGATTTGGCAGGGGCTGATGTCGGTGATGCTCAGATAGATGCTGTGTATGGCACTCTAAGCGAAGAGTTGAATATTTTAGATACTCCTTTTATTCGCTTCCAAAACTCCGGTGTCCCAGGAACCTATGTTTTTGCCACAGGAGATGAAGCAGATTCTATTAGAGCTAACGAGCCTGGTTTTGTCGAAGAAGGTGTGGCCTTTAGTGCTGCGATCGCGCCCAATGATGATCTGATTGCCCTGACTCGATTAGAAAGTAACCAACTACCAGGAACTTTCTTGTATGTAGGAGATGAAGAACTAGCTAGTATTAATGCTGATCCTAATTTCTCCAATGCTTTTACTGATCAAGGCGTCGCATTTTACGTGTATGGAGCTGGAGCAGGGGAAGAAACTCCCTTTAATCGCTTCCAAAACTCTGATGTTCCTGGCACTTATCTCTATGCCACAGGAGCAGAAGCAGATTCTATTAGAGCGAACTTCCCCAACTTCATTGATGAAGGAGTTGCCTTTGAGGCCTTAATCTAATCAACGAAAGTAGATAGCAAAGATGGCAGAGGTTTTTTCATTCATCGAAAACTCAGGATTTACTCAGGATAAATTAGCAATTGGGTGCTAGGGTTTTCTAGAATAATGAATGAGACTAAACTTTCTGCTGTCTCCCACCTTCAATTCTAGTATTTAAAGACGAAGCCTTTGTCAAGAAATTATGTCTGAACCAATATCAAGTACAATTCCAACTGCTTTGGGGGGAAACGAGTTTAGTGATGAGATTCAATTACAGTTAGAAAATTTCTTGAGCGATCAACTAATCGCCACGGTTCCCGGAGCGAGCATTGCGATTGCTTCTCCTCTGGGGAATTGGTCTGAAGCTCAGGGTCTAGCCAATATAGATAGTAATACGGCTGTGACTACCAGCGATCGCTTTGAAATTGGTAGTGTCACCAAAACTTTCACCGTGGCAACGATTCTCAAGTTAGTTGAATCAGGAACTCTAACCCTAGAAGATAAGCTAACAGATTGGCTACCGATAGAGGTCACAGACATTATTCCTAACGCTAGCGAGATTACGCTGCGGCAGTTACTCAATCATACTAGTGGGGTTGCCGAATATGATGTTGTGTTACTAGAAAGAGCAGCAATCAGCCCCGCTATTTTTTTACTAGATTTGCAGCCCGAAGAAATATTAGGGCTAATAGAAGGCATAGATCCTTTCTTTTCTCCAGGCGAATCTTGGCAATATTCCAACACTAATTTTATCCTGGCAGGAATGGTGATTGAAGCTGCCACAGGCAATAACATAGCAGCGGAAATTCGTACCCAAGTTTTAGAACCTTTAGAATTAAATAATACTTTTTTTGCTGAAGAAGAAGAGATCCCCGACGGTTATATTAGTGGCTATTTTGATTTTGACGGGGATAATATTTTAGATGATGTCTCGATCGCCAATCTTTCTTGGTCTTGGACTAGTGGGGCAATGATCTCAAATACCGAAGATCTCACTCATTTTGCCCAAGCTCTATATGCTGGAGACTTACTAGAACCCAGCAGCCGTGAGGAAATGTTCGATTTTGTCGATACTGGTCGAGGATATGATTACGGCTTAGGAGTAATGAGCTTCGAAACTCCTGATTTGGGCAGAATTGTCGGTCATCGAGGCGGTAGTCTGGGTTTTAGCTCCAATATGTGGTACTCCCTAGAAGATGAGCTAACCTATGTCACTTTGCTTAATGGCAGATCAGAAGAAGATTTGGTTAATGATACGATACCTCTCTTTACCGAAGGTTTAATCCCGACCATTGGTGATACGGCCCAACAAACGCTCCCAGGAACAATTCAAGTTAGCTTAGATACCGAAACAGATTTATTAATTGAAACCGAGGAAACCGTTGCTGTCCTCAATTTTAGTCTGAGTGAACCACCTCCAGAATCAGGTCTGACTATTAGTTTAAATGGTAGTGATTTGCTGGAATTTGATTTTACCCAAATTCAGGCTATAGGAGGCGAAATTGGTTTAACTGATGATTTTATTGCAAATTTGGACACTGCTTTGGATAATGTGCGCCCTGATGATGTTCCCGGCGCGGCGGCAGCCCTAGTATCTCCTTTTGGTAGTTGGTTTGGTGCTAGTGGGGTAAGTAGTCTAGAAAATGAGACGCCCCTAGAACCGAGCGATCGCTTTGAAATTGGCAGCATTACCAAAACCTTCGTTGCCACAAGAATTTTACAATTAGTTGAAGACGGTCTCCTGGATCTAGAAGATAAATTAACTGATTGGTTACCAGAAGAGGTCACCAGTAATGTTCCCAATGCCGAAGAAATTACTCTAGAACAAATGCTTCAGCATACTAGTGGTATAGCTAATTATGTTGATATCTTATTTGGCCAAGCAGCTCAGAATCCTGGGGTCTTTCTGGAGGATTGGCGACCAGAACAATTAGTAGAATTTATTGATGGTGTCGAACCATTATTTGAACCAGGTGAATCTTGGACCTATTCGAATACTAATTTTTTGTTATTGGGGATGATCATCGAAGCGGCAACTGAGAATAATATTGCCGCAGAAATTAGAGAAGGTATTATTGAACCATTAGGACTAGATAATACCTTTTTTGCCGAGGAAGAAGAAATTCCTGGAGGTTATGTCGACAGCTATTGGGATTTTGATAATAACGGAATTCTCAATAATATCAGTGTCGCTAATTTATCCTGGGCTTTCTCAGCTGGGGCGATGGTTTCGAACCTAGAAGATTTGGATACTTTTGCTCGCAATTTATTTGCAGGAGATTTATTAGAGCCAGAAACTTTAGAGCGAATGCTCGATACAGTCCCCGCGATCGATAACGGAAACTATTCTTCCTATGGTTTGGGAGTCGGAACCATCGAATCTCCAAATCGTTTATGGTATATCCATCGCGGTCAAACTCTGGGGCAGCGATCAAATATGTGGTATTTGCCAGAAAGCGATCTTACCTATATTGAATTGATTAATGGGTTTTCTGATGATAATTTAGTCAGCGGAGTTTTCCTCGGCTATAGACAAGGTTTAGCTGAGGGCAATCTGAATTTTACGATTACTGAGCAAGAAGCGACGATTAGAATTCCTATCTTGAATGATGAAGAAATAGAAGGGTCAGAATCGGTAACTTTTACTCTAGAAACTGGGGAAGGATATGAGATTAATCCCGATGCTAGTAATGTAACGCTGGATATTATTGATGTAGAAAATGAACCAATAATAACCAATCAAGTAACTTTGGATACTCCTTTTATTCGTTTCCAAAATTCGGATATTCCAGGAACTTATGTCTATGTCACAGAAACAGAGGCAGAAGCTATCAATGATAATTTACCTGGTTTTGTCGAGGAAGGAGTGGCATTTAATGCCGCGATCGCACCCCATGATGATTTGGTTGCTTTTTCTCGTTTGGAAAATAATCAATTACCAGGAACTTTCCTCTATGTTGGAGAAACGGAATTGACTAATATTTTAGATGATCCTAATTTTTCTAATGCTTTTACCAATCAGGGAGTTGCTTTCTATACCTACGGCGTAGGATCTGAGCAAGAAACAGCTTTTAGTCGGTTTCATAATGATGATGTGCCAGGAACATATTTATATGCGACAGGAGCCGAAGCTGATACGATTCGAGCCAACTCATCCAATTTTGTTGATGAAGGTATAGGGTTTGAGGCGGGAGTTATATGATTATGAGCTAAGTTAGTGCAGAATATTCACGAATAATTGTGTTTAAATTATTTGTCTATTTACCGTTCCCTATTCCCTAACACCTAACCCCTAACCCCTTATAAAAATATGGGTCAAGAATTTTATCTCAAACCAAATGCCATTGCTGAGCCTTTGTTTAATCAATGGTACGCTTGGTCTTATTTAATTCCGCCCGCTACAGCAGCTAAATATGTTGTGAATTCCCATATACAAATTATGGAATCATTTATTAATGCTCCCCAGGTTCATGTTTCGGCATTAAAGAATCCAGCTATGATTGGCGGGCCGTTTATTAATTATGATTCTGATCGGGTTTGGGAAATTGCCGCTTTACTCGAAAAAACTAAAATTAGCCAAAAGTTATTATTAGATTTAGATCGAGCAATCACTGAGTTGGATCAAATTTTACAAGAGATTAAAGATGGAATTTCTTTAGAATCATTCTATGATCAAGTGCCAGAGATTATTAGGGGATATGTAGAATTAGTTTACGATCGCTATAATAATCCCGGGATTCGTTTTATCGAAGGGCTACTGTATCAAAGTTTATTTTATGATCAAAAATCTCAGTCAATCTTTTTCTATTTAGGCAATCCCGATCGCCGCTCTTTTGTTCTAAGCACTCCCCGTTTGGCTAGTGACCAGGCTTTAAACATTACTTTACCATTTTGCGATCGCAGATGGGATGACCTATTCCAAATGCGGGAAAGACCAGGAAACTATCAGCAAATCCAAGAATTGTTATCTATCCCAGAAGAAGATAATAAATTATTCTCAAGCCTTTTCTCCTCGCAAAAACTACAAATTGCTCCTAAATACAAAGGAGACGAAGTAAGAATCCGTTATTTTGGTCATGCCTGCGTTTTAATTGAAACTAAAGACGTTAGTATACTTTGTGATCCTTTGATTTCCAATGATAATCCTGAAGGAGTTTCTCGCTTTAGTTATGCCGATTTACCAGAAAAGATTGATTATGCTTTAATTACCCATAATCATCAAGATCATGTAATGTTTGAAACTTTATAACGAATTTGTAATAAGG
>JBCCYD010000039.1:0-23579 GCA_039190385.1 Cyanobacteria bacterium P01_F01_bin.143
CTATCTGGTTGTTGGTGGAAACTAGAAAATGCCATGACCATGTTAGCTCTTAGAGTGTTACGGGCTAATGGTGATTGGAACAGTTATTGGCAGAATAGTCCATTAGCGATCGCTTGAGGCCATCACTTTTAATTACACCCGATCAGACCTCAAGTTTGCAAACTGTTGAGAATAATATTGTTAAAGCAATCAAAGCGCTGGAAAATCAAGAATATTAAGTAGCAGTAATTGCACCAATGAAAGCAGGGAAAAGTACCTTTCTCAATGCCTTAATTGGCTCAGACATCCTGGCTAGTGAATCAGCTGCCTGCACCGTATGTCGCACAGATATTCGGCACGTCCAGTCAGGGGAACCACAACTTTTAGAATATCAAGAAGGACAAAAAAATCCCATTATTCTTGCCGAAGGAAATTCGACAGATATCGTAGAAAAATTTCTCCAGAGAACTCATCAGATTAGAGAAACGTCTAATGAAGATTGTGTGACCCATTTTGAAGTTTTACATTCTATTGAGGCGATTAGTAAATATTCATCCCTTGCTGGATTTAAGTTGGTAGACACCCCAGGCCCTAATGAATGGGAATCGGCAACTTTGAATACGACAAAACTGAAACAAATTGCGTTAGAGGCTGTGCGTACCTGCGATGCAATTTTGTTTTTACTCGACTACACATCATTTAAAGACGAAGCGTCTACGGGGTTGTTTAAAGAATTGATTGAAAATCGTCAAGATTTCTTGTCAGAAAATACGGGAAAAATTTACTTTATTCTCAATAAAATTGACATGAGAACGGAAAAAGATAAACCAATTGAGGAAGTCTTGCAAATGTTGAAGCTTGATTTGGAAAGATTCAAGTTTTCTCATCCGGTAATTTATCCTGTGAGTGCGAGAAAAGGTTTATGGTCTAGGCTAATACAAGATGGTAGTGCCACTAAACAATTGAAGCAAGATTTTCGTAAATTCTATAGTGGTGCCTATGCCGTAGAAGATGAAGAGGGTGGTAGCTATACACCTCCAAGTTCTCAAATTGCACCTCAAGCTTTGCAAGACAGTAAAATTCCCTTTATCGAAGAAAAAGTCATGCAGACGATCATCCAAAACTCGGGGTGGAATCTTCTAAGTGGGGTTTGTGCAAAACTAGATAAATCAGCAAAATCTATGGAGGATAAGCTGAATCTGGAAATCCGAGGTTGGGAAATGAACCTCAAAAATCTCGAAGCTCAAGTGGAGGAGTACAAACAAAGTGCTGAATCTGCAAAAAAGAAATTTGAGTCAGTCAGAAAGGCGGTTGATAAACGAGAGCAAGAGCTAACGGTCAGATTTAATGCTGAGCTAGAAAATTTTTCTAATATGGCAAAGCTGAGAATTGAAAAGCAGTTCAATAGGTTTGCTGAATCCCGTAAGAGAAAAAACCCGATTATTGATCCAATTTCATGGGTCAAAGAATCAATTGATTCTTTTGTTAAAGCAATAATTCCTAATATTTTTGATAGTTTTGAGACTGGTTCCGATCCAAATAAAATTCAAGTCACAAATCAGGCAGAAGCCCAGAAAATAGCAAAGGCTATTAATAGTTTCTGTGGCCCAGTTATTCAAGATTAGTGGATCGATACGCAGGATCGTCTGATCCGAGAAGGTGATTTGATTCAGAAAGAATTGGTTGATTACATTCAAGCTCAAACTCAGCAAATATCTGATGATTTGTCTTTGTATCTTAAGGAATCTCTGCAAATTCAGTTACATCCTAATCCAATTCAGTTTCCCAAATTTGAGTTTCCTAGCATAGACGAACAGATAAAACGTCAGCAGGAAACTTATACGCGTTACGAGAAGCAAACTAAGTACAGAACTGAGACAAGGTATAAAACAGAAAAATATTTGCAAGAAGGCGGCTTATGCCAAAGTCTTTACTATGAGGATGTTTCACGACCTTATCAGATAGAGGTTCCCTATCAAAAGACTACAAAAAAAACTGAGTATAGAGATATTTTTATCATTGATTTACAGCAAATATCTCAAGATGTTCAGCAAAAGATAGATGTGCAAGTCAAGAATAGTAAGACTATGTTGGAACGTATTGTTCACAAACAAATCATAGAGTATTTTAAAAGTGCTGAACAGCAAATTGATAACTATATTCAAAAGTTTCAATATGATTTAGAGCTTTTGCAAAAGGAGAGAAGCTATAAGGAAACGCAAGCAGAAGAAATTCGTCAAAAATTAGAAGAACAAAAAAGAGTAGTGGAAGGTTATCTAGAAAAGTTAATAGCTATTAGGCGATCGCTGAATAGCTGGCAACCAAGTCAAATAATTGAAGAATAGCTAAAAGCTTTAGAGTTGTTCTAGAGCTTCGTCAATCCAAGGTTTCAAATCGGGGACTTCTTTTTGAAGACGATTGAGAGTATCCCGACCTTGTTCCAAATCCCCAGTTTTTGCAACAGTGACAATTACACTAACCAATTCTTGTTGGATACGCTCATCAAAAGTATCTTGAGCAATGCGCTCCATGATCGCAATAATCTCGTGTCGAACTGCCGAAATTTTCGTATTCGTTCCTAGCTCACCCAGAGAGTCGATCGCGGCCAGCTGAACTCCATTTTGCTCTTGAGCTATTTGCAGGATATTTTCTAGAATATCGATCGCATCCATTTCTAGGTTGGTAAAGCTTTGAGATTGGGATGGCTCTGGGTTTGCTGGAATACTTTGAATTATGTTTTCGATCGTTTGAACAATTGCTTCGAGAAAATCTGATTCATCAAAACTCACAGCAAGTTGTTGGAGAGCTTGTAGAGTCGTGCTCAATAGTTTGGGATCGGTGGTGGAACGCGCGATCGCTGCTATAGCTAAGACGCTATTTTGTTGAACGGTAATATCTTCTGAAGTTTGGGTAATCTCCACTATGGTTTGCACAGCGGCAATGTCAACTTGTACCTCGGTCGCGGTTTGGGCAATACTGGCAATGGATTGGATTGCATCGGCATCTAACTCATTATCTGTAGAATTCTGTACTATTACAGAAATGGTTTCTATGCCTGCAATGTCAACAGCAGGATCATCAGAAATCCGGGCAATACTAGTAGTAGATTGGAGAGCTTCGATATCAACTTCCGGGTCGGCCGAACTTTGAGCAATATTTTCGATATTCGCGATCGCTTTTCTTTGGGATTCGGGATCTTCAGGGAGATCGGTTTGGAATTGATTGATTTGTTGTTCGGCTTGCTCTTGAGGTGTCAATTCAGGAAACTGCTCTTTGGCGAGGCTAAGAACGTTACTGAAAAATAAGCCGAAAACAATAGAAAGAGAAACCAGTTGAAAACGCTGTTGGTGGTTTTTCGAAGACTCTAATCGGATGAAATTTGCCAAGAGAATTGTACCAATCAAAGCGCCAATCATCCCCATAGTTGTGTAAATTGGGGCACGACAGTAGACGGCTGCGCAACTGGGATAGTCACTAACTAAGCTACCAGTAACCTGAGTAGAGGTCGGTCGGGCTTCGGGATCGATGACTTCCCAGAGAAAGCGGGTAACTCCACCTATGGCTCCTGGAATAGCTACATATTCAGCTACATCTCGCCAGCTTTTCAGAATTTCTGGAGAGTCGCTGGATTCAAGGATATTAGCTGAGGTAATCGTCCCAGAAGTAGGCTCGGTCGTGTTTGGTAATTGAGGTGCAGATAGTTTGTTATCGACGGCAAGCTCTAGCTCATCTGAGTTGGACAATGGTTCTAACATTTCGATTATCTATATTGTTACTAAAATGATCTTTAAAATATTTTTTGAATATTACTTAATACAAATTATTTCTAACATAATCTAAATTCAATTATAAATAGTAAAATCACTTAATATTTCTTGGTATCGACTCGACTCATGAGATTTATTTCGGTATACTTGGATATTTTTTTATTTTTTAAAATTGTTAGTTAAAATATTGTAGTTTACTATAATTAATATATATTTGTAGAAGAATCATGACAAATTCTCAAGCTTTTGCTGCGTCTTCTCAGCCTGAGAGACAATCGCTGTTTACTAGCAATCCAGGCTTATTATTATTTCTGAAAATAAGCCAAGCTGTCTGTGTGGGAGGCTTGATTTTTTGTGCCATTACAACTTTTATGCTGCCGATTATTCCCCCAGAATATCATCGCTTCTTTCTTTATGATGCAGGGTTTTTAACGATATTAATCTTTATATTTCGCCTCAAAAGTCAATTTTCGACTTTTACTAAAGATTTACGCAATGATCTATATCGGAAAGCTCGACTTTATAGTAATTTGTTACCAAAAGAAGATGTTCCTGATGAGTTGGTTGAAGCCCGAGAAAAAGCCCTCGAATATTCTCAAGAATTGATTGATGACTATAAAAGAGTTCGTGAAACGTCCAGAAATCTCTACTATTTTTTCCAAATTGCAACTATCATCTTATCGAGTGCTACTCCGATCTTAGTTTTACTAGATAAACAAACAAATTCGCCAGATATTCCTTATTTACAATGGTTACCTGTGATTTTTCCTGCGATCGCTGCTGTTGTAACCAGTATATCGACTTCTTTTCCTTTTCAGGAGCGCTGGGTTAATGCTGATCGCATTGTCGAACTATTGGAAGCTGAGCAGGAGAAATTTGTCTTGGGTATTACCGACCCATACCGCGCTTTTATGATTGTTGACAGTAATGAAGAACGTCGTACCCAATTGAAATTAGCGATTGAAAACTACATCGTTGAAGTAAATAATATTCATCTCCAACAATATTCTTCAACTGATAGTAAGATTCAACAAGATAGCGGATCTAATGAGCAATAAATCCGTAGTTTGAGAATATATTTTTAGCTGTATTACTCAAGAGAAATTGGATAAAATCTTGGGCAATTTCTGGGTTTTTGCTATCAAGCGCGATCGCGACTGGATAGGTAATTGGCGAATGGGAATTGGGAGGGGCAGCCGCAACAACTTTAACGCGCTCTGATATTGCCGCATCAGTCCGATAGACCATTCCCGCATCTACATTACCAGTTTCGACATAAGCTAAAACTTGACGCACATCCTTGGCCAAGACAAACTTGCTTTCTAAGACTTGATATAACTGGAGACAGTCTAATACTTCCTTGGCATATTTCCCTGCGGGGACACTATCGGGAGCTCCAATAGCTATTCTGCTGACCGAATCATTCTTGAGCTGGGAAAATTCTGCAATATCTCTATTTTGTGCTGTAATCAAAACCACTTCATTTTTTAGTAGATTGTGGCGTGTATTCTGGAGCAGCAAATTTTTATTTTCTAGTGCATCCATATGCTGCTCGTCCGCAGAAATAAAGATATCGACTGGTGCACCCTGTTCGATTTGATATCTCAAGGAGCCAGAAGAACCAAAGTTATAAACAATTTGTACGTGATGGTGTTGTTGATTGTACAATTTGCTAATCTCTTGAAGAGCATCTTGCAAGCTAGCAGCGGCAGAAATTGTTAGGGTGATATTATCCCCAGAAGCAGTACAGGCTGATAATAGTGCTAACAGGCTTAATGAGATAAACTTTCTTCTTCTGATCATTTTTGTATTGTTTTTTACCAATCAGCCGTTTGTCTCGCTGACAAAGCATAAACCAAACCTCAGCATACTTGACGAGTAGAGGTTGTTTAAGTTATTAACAAAAAAAGTGCTACTAATGGTTAATGTTCAATATATTAAAAATATAAGTAGTCTTAGACCTGATATTTTTCTCTAAAGGATAATAGATATCAGTTTAGGTCTCAAATCCCAATGCACGACCAAAATCTTTTATTTTAAGTGTTAGTTATCTGTCTATGTCCACTCTTGTTATTGTCGAATCACCTACCAAAGCGCGTACCATTCGTAACTACTTGCCCAATAGCTTTCAAGTAGAAGCTTCTATGGGGCATGTTCGCGATCTTCCTTCCAAGGCGGATGAAATTCCTGCGGCTTATAAAGATAAGCCTTGGAAAAATTTGGCAGTTGATGTAGAAAGTGGTTTTAAACCTATTTATGTAATTCCTAAGACGAAAAAGAAAGTTGTTCAGGAACTCAAAACAGCGCTCAAAGAGGCAGATGAGCTGATACTCGCGACGGACGAAGATCGTGAAGGGGAAAGTATTAGCTGGCATTTATTAGAACTTCTCAAGCCAAAAGTGCCCGTGAAACGAATGGTGTTTCATGAAATTACTCAAGAAGCAATTCAAAGAGCTTTAACCGAATGTCGGGAAGTAAATCGGGATTTGGTTCATGCCCAGGAAACTCGCCGTATTCTCGATAGGTTATATGGTTATACTCTTTCTCCTCTGTTGTGGAAAAAAATTAAATGGGGTCTTTCTGCTGGTCGAGTACAATCAGTTGCCGTGCGCTTGCTGGTGGAAAGAGAAAGAGAACGTCGAGCTTTTCAATCGGGGGATTATTGGGATCTCAAAGCGACTCTTGAGTATGATAAAGATTTATTTGAATCGAAATTAATTACTCTTGCCGGGAAGAAGTTGGCGACAGGAGCAGATTTTGATGCTGATACCGGGAAGATTGCTGAAGGTAAAAATGTTATCTTGCTCAATGAGGCTGAGGCGATCGCGCTCAAGGAAAGATTAATTGATAAAACCTGGACAGTTAGTAAACGAGATGAAAAAGCTGTCAAACGCAGACCAGCGCCACCTTTTACGACTTCTACTTTGCAGCAGGAATCGAACCGTAAATTAGGTATGTCGGCTCGCGAAACTATGGGAGTGGCTCAGAAACTCTATGAACAGGGCTATATTACCTATATGCGGACTGATTCGGTGCATCTCTCCCAAGAGGCGATCGCGGCTGCTCGTTCCTGTGTTGAACAAAAATACGGCAAACAATATCTCAGTCCTCAACCGCGTCAGTTCAGTACCAAAAGCAAAGGTGCGCAAGAAGCTCATGAAGCAATTCGTCCCGCAGGACAAACTTTCCGTACTCCCAAAGAAACCGGATTGGGAGATAAGCAATTTAAACTCTACGATCTGATCTGGAAACGTACTGTCGCTTGTCAGATGGCAGAAGCAAGATTAACTCAGATTGCGGTTAATATTGATGTTGAGGATGCGGTATTCCGTTCTTCGGGCAAAAGAATCGATTTCCCTGGATTTTTCCGCGCCTATGTCGAAGGTTCAGATGATCCCAAAGCAGCTCTTGATAACCAGGAAGTTTTGTTACCAGCTTTGAAAGTTGGGGATCATCCAGATTGTAAAGAACTTGATGCCCTCGGTCATGAAACCCAACCGCCTGCCCGCTATACCGAAGCTTCTTTGGTCAAAACTCTAGAGAAAGAAGGAGTAGGTAGACCTAGTACCTATGCCAGCATTATTGGCACCATTATTAATCGCGAATATGCCCAAGTGCGGGCGAAGGCTTTAGTTCCTACTTTCACCGCTTTTGCTGTCACGAGTTTGTTAGAGGAGCATTTTCCTGATCTAGTAGATTTGGGTTTTACTTCCAAAATGGAGCAAACTCTTGATGAAATTGCGGTGGGTAAAGTCCAGTGGTTGCCGTATTTGGAGGAGTTTTATAAGGGGGAAGTTGGGCTAGAAACCCAGGTGAAGATCCAAGATGAAACCATTGATTTGGACAATGCCAAGACTATTAAATTAGATAATCTGGATGTGGCAGTTCGCATTGGGAAGTATGGCCCTTTTATTCAGGTTGATAATGGAGAAGAAGAGCCAGTTAGAGCTTCAATCCCTGATAATTTAACGCCAGCAGATCTTAGTCCAGAACAAATTGCCGAGCTTATTCGTCAAAAAATTGAAGGCCCTGATACTTTGGGTGTTCATCCTGAGACGGGAGAAAATATTTACCTCAAAGTTGGCAAATATGGCCCCTATGTGGAATTAGGTGAAAAAACAGAGGAGAATAAAAGACCGAAGAAGATGTCTTTGCCCAAGGGAATGAAGCCGGAGGAGGCAACTTTAGAATTGGCGCTTGGTTTGTTGACTTTGCCTCGGTTGTTGGGAGAACATCCTGAAACTGGAGGGAAAGTGAAAGCGAGTTTAGGTTTTTATGGCCCTTATGTTGTCCATGAGTTTAAAGCTGAGGGAGAGAAGAAAATTACCAAGGATTATCGTTCGCTGAAGAAAGAGGATGATGTGATTACGGTGAGTTTTGAACGGGCCATGGAATTGTTGGCTCAGCCGAAGCGCGGTCGTGGTGGCGGTAAGAAAAAGCCATTACGGGAGTTGGGAGAACATCCTGAGGATAAGGAACCAGTAAATATTTATAAAGGACCCTATGGGAACTATATTAAGCATAATAAAATTAATGTGGGGATTCCTGAGGGGGAAACTATTGAGAGTATAACTTTGGAAGCCGCGATCGCGCTTTTGGCTGATAAGGCTGGATCTAAGAAGACTACTAAGAAAAAAACTACTGCCAAGAAGAAAACTACTAAGAAAAAAACTACTGCTAAGAAGAAAACAGCTAAAAAGTAATCAACATTGATCATTGATCATTGACCATTCAACATTGACTGAGGCTTTGTGCATGACTATTTAATATAGAAGAGAGCAAGCTGCTGATGAAACTGGACTCGCGATCGCGACTTTTCCGATTGAGTCTCCTTTTTCTACCGATGAAACTCTCGATTCTGATTATTTGCCTGATTGTTAGTCGCAACTAGGTGAAGGAAAATGAATAATCTGTAGGGACGAACGGTTGTTTGCCCCTACAAATACAAAAAAAGACTTCTCTAGAATAAATTAGAGAAGTCTCAAACTTAAACACACAAAAAAAGGAAAGAGCTTATTACATAGAAATCAATTTGGTAAATTAATCATTATTTTGACTTGATAGTTCTAAGATAAATAGTATTTTGAAATATTTGGTCTATTTAAGATAAAGAATTGCTAAGATTCTATGAGCTTTTTATGAAGTCAATATTTAGATTATATTAGTTGTAATCGGTTATCATTCATTTAGAGTTTCAAAAAATGACAAATCAAAAGATGTTGTGGACAATTCGGTACTCAACCATAAAAGATATTCGACATTTCCTGCCGGGCCCTTAATCGGAGAAACTGTTAAACCTTGATAATTCCACCCAATTTCTTGGGCTGCTTGCCATACTTGAGCAATTGCCTCTGCCCGATATTTAGGATTTCGGACTACACCTTTTTTTCCTACTTTATCTCGTCCAACTTCAAACTGAGGCTTCACAAGTAAAACAACTTCCTTCGGCGGAATTAATAAATTCCATAACGCGGGTAAAACCTTAGTTAAAGAAATAAAAGATACATCCATCACGCCTAAATTTGCCTGAGATTCATTACCATATAAATCCTGTGGGGTTAGATAGCGAAAATTGGTTCTTTCTTGGAGAACAACTCGGGGATTTTGTCGGATACTCCAGGCTACTTGACCATAACCAACATCTATGCCATAAACTTTTTTTGCTCCTGCTTGGAGAAGACAATCGGTAAAACCACCGGTGGAAATACCTCCATCTAGGCAGATGCGATCGTTTACTGTGATCGCAAAATCGACTAAAGCTTGATGCAGTTTTTCTCCGCCACGAGATACATAGGGCGGTTTAGCTTTTAACTCAATAACTGCGGTAATGTCAATCTTGGTTCCTGCTTTATCAATAACTTGATCATTAACCTTCACTTCTCCTGCACCAATACAGCGTTGTGCTTGTTGACGCGAATCACAAAAATTGCGCTCTACTAAGAGAATATCAAGGCGTTGTTTGGGCATAGTTTAGTAATTGATAATTATTAATTTTCTATACAGTAAATAAGTTAATTCAAGATAATTGACTGATACTTTTGAAAGCTGCTAAAACTTGCTCCAGTTCATTTTCTCTGTCAATAGACAATGCATAGGAACGACTATATAGAGGAATATCCGCTTTTTGGAGTTTAACAAATACAAACTCTCTACCATTGACCAGAAAACCAAACTTTGGTTTGTCACTTTTGGGACTACCAAGCATATAAGCTAGAGCTTGAGGTAGTGCTTCCATAACATCAAATTTAGTACTTTTCGATTCGATAACAAGTATCCAAAGTCTCTGTTGCACAACCAAAACATCTATTCTACCTCTGACAATTAGTTCCTTATCTTTAGCAGAAATTTCTACCGACTTTTCAGTTCTTATTGAAAAGGGAGATTGAAAAAAACCAGCCAGATCTAATAAGGGTGAGAGCACTACCATTTTGAGGAGCGACCCTGGTCGGGTTTCCCGACCTAAGGAACGCGCGAGTCTTACGCCTTCTTCCAAAAGAGAACGGCGATTCACCAAGTTAAAGAAATTACTGCGAACTCTTGCCAGACAAGATTTTTCTTCATCGGTTAAAGAAGGGAGTTTGTCTTGCCACTCTCTAAAAAATGTTTCATCAGTTGTCAATTGCAGTCCAAAGTTTTCTTGCAGTTCTTCTAGACTAATATCTTGAGCTTGAATAGTTTGAACCATAATTAAACACAGTAAGTAAATGCTTTATTTTTCTAGAGCAGCTCTTGCTTTAAACGATAAATAATCGTTTTGGGTTGAGCTTGAGATAAAATCTCTGCAATCACAGTCGAAGCTCCCAAAGAACCCCAAGTACAACCCTTTTCCAAATAAGCTTGAGCCACTTGACCAATGACATAGGCACCATAACCCGCGATCGCAGCTTGCGCTGCAGCCATACTAGTATAAAGAGTAAATGCTCCCGTACTTTCGGTTGCTCCTAGGATTGCACCACCACCTTTGCCTACACCCAAAACGATATTACTAACAATTTCGCCCAATAATAACCCTCCAGAACTGGCAACGATCTTACGCAATAAAGTCTGAGCCTCATAAGTAGTGATTGGTAAACCATATAATTTACCCAGAGAACGAATCAAAAATAAATCCGTAACCAAACCACCCACAACATCTATCAAAGGAAAAGGATTTAAGGCCACAACCAAAGCCTTATACCGAGCATATTTCCAAATAATTTCTTGAGCGGACTCCTTTCTCATGGCAACAGTGCGACTAGCAATTCTTTTTTCACAATCTCTTGCCTGAACCAAAGAATTTAATGCCAACAGCGAACGTCCTTCTCGTTCGGTAATTCGCAAAATAGTTTGTTTCAATTCACCTATTCGAGGTTTAGGCTCTTCCAAAAACTCGGTAATTGTTCCATCATCAGTTTCTGATCGCACCATAATAGGTTGGGGTTTAGCCGCAACCATCACGATTTCATCCGTAGAAATAATCGACCCAAAATCTACTTCACTGTTGCCGGCATTGAGCAATTGCAATTGGTTATAAATACTTTGGCGATCCTTATGAGGATATAGATCAACCTTATTAAAAATGATAATTAAGGGTTTTTGGCTGCGGCGCAACTCACATAGAACAAGATATTCCGTACGAGTAATATCTCCGGCAATCACGAATAAAATCAAATCAGATTTGCGGGCAATTTCCTGCGCCATTTTTTCTCTAGCTTGCCCAGCAATCTCATCCAACCCAGGAGTATCGATTAGCTCTACTTCAACCGAATTAGGAGTTGGTTGCCAAGAAATCGACTGAGGAAACTGGGTTACTCCGTTTAAAGGCCCTGTTTTGAGAATTTCTTTGCCTACTAAAGCATTAATGACAGAAGATTTACCACAACTAACTAAACCAAAAGTTGAGATGCGTAATAGTTTCTGATCCAATTTATCCAAAGCTTGTTTCAAGGATTTTAAATCAGAGCTAACAGTCTTCTGTAATCCTTCATCTGGAGTATATTTTCCATGACGACGAGCATTGCCATACCAAGAAATTGCCTGTTGAATACTGGCACGAGCGCGGTTAAAATAATTATACTCTTGGGACAAGACTTCTGCTATTGAGTCCTCATTATTCATGATTTTTTGGCATCTCCTTGATCACTGAATAGATAGCTTCTCTCTAACTGTATAACTGGAATCACTCTGCAAACATAAATTAATTCACAATGATTTGCCTTCCCATCGCTCTAAATCTTTGCTCTTTGAGTTGGTTTGTTGGTCAAAATTTACTTAGAAACTGCATTGGCAGGTCAGTACCAGCTTTCTTTTGACATTAAAGGTTACCTTTAGCCAATTTATGGGAATCATAATTGAGTAACAGCTAAACAACAACTGTATTCATTGATTGTCTAATTTTCGTAGAATTAGAATTATATTGGGCATTATTTTTATATTTAAACAAATATTCTGAACGGAAATAAACAAATAACTAATTTAAAGGGAGAATAGTAATCGGGTGAACAATCATAATAACTCACATAATGGAAATCCTGGCGATCGCGACAAGAGCACCATAATTCAAAATTTTGATGTTACCTCTATTCAACCGCTAGAAGAAGTTAATGATTTATTTGGGGATAATAGCTCAGATCAAGAGAACTCTTTGTATCTTAATGATCTAGATTTTCCTCCCGACTCTTTAGATGACGCGGCCGATTTATTACCTTTTATCGAAAATGATAATGATCTAGAAGAGATAGATCTCGATTCAGAAATCAATCTGGACAATATAGTCGATGATGATTTAAGCAATGCCATTGATTTACCTGATTTAGATGAGCTTGACGATTTAGTATCAGATGATTTGGCATCAATAGATATCGACCTTGATACTTCAGATACATCTAACGAATTAACAGAATTAGACAATCTTTTAGAAGAACCTCTAAATGAACTTGAGGAGTTAGAAGAACTTGATGAGCTTGATAATTTACTAGATTCCGAGCAAGACTTAGATGATCTACTAGATGCTGCGCCGGAAAAAGCACCCGCCCCAACTATTCAGGAACCAGCACCCAAAGTTACAAAAAAAGTTACTCGCCCAGCAGAAGCTCCCAAAGCTCAAGCTTTTGATCAGACCATGCGGGTCTCAGTGAAAAAACTTGACAATCTTAATAATATGATTGGAGAGTTAGTTGTTAAACGTAATCGGTTAGAAGAAGATCAAGAGCGCTTACGTCGTTTCCTAGATAACCTATTGAATCATGTTCAATCCCTAGGTGAAATGGGAGGAAAGATGCATGATCTGTATGAGCGATCGCTGTTGGAAGGAGCCTTAATGGCTAGTCGTCAACAAAATCAGGCAAAATCTCGCCAAAGTTCGAGTTTTCTTGGTTCAATGGCAGAGGAAGACGATGACGAACTCAACGCTCTAGAATTAGATCGTTTTACGGGATTTCATTTACTCTCCCAAGACATTATCGAATTGATTGTTCGAGTAAGAGAAGCCGCTTCTGACATTCAATTTGTTGTTGACGAAACAGACCAAGTTGCTCAGTCCTTACGACAAGTAACTAGTCAGTTACAAGATGGCATGAACTCTTCAAGGATGGTTGCTTTTGGACAAACTACAGATCGGTTACCAAGAGCAATTAGAGATATTTCTCGCAGACTTCAAAAGCAAGTCAATCTAGTCGTAGAAGGCAAAGATGTTCTGATTGACAAAATGATTGTGGAAAATCTCTACAATCCGATGACTCACTTGGTAAATAATGCGATTACTCATGGAATTGAATCCCCAGAAGAGAGAGTCAAATTAGGCAAGAGTGAACAAGGAACAATTCAGATTCGCGCTTTCATCCAAGGAAATCAAACCGTAATTACAATTACTGATGACGGAGCGGGCATTGATCCAGAAAGAGTCAAAGCAAAGGCTGTTGAGAAAAATCTTATTACCTGGGCACAAGCTCAAAATCTTTCTAAACAAGATGTTTATGAATTATTATTCCATGCTGGTTTTAGTACCAAAGATCAAGCCGATGACTTCGCTGGTCGTGGTGTGGGCATGGATGTTGTCAGTACCGATCTCAAAAAGATTCGCGGTACAATCAGTATTGAATCAGAAATTGGCAAAGGAACTATTTTTACGGTTCGGTTACCTTTAGTTCTGAGTATTTGTAAGGCTTTAACTTGCGTTTTTAACGGCACTCGGATTGCTTTTCCCATTGATGGTGTTGAAGATACTCGGGAATATCACATATCTGATATTCATACCAATGCCAACGGGATTAAATCTATTTCTTGGAAAAATAGTCTGTTGCCTTTTCAACCTTTAGGTAATTTACTTTCCTATAATCGTCGGATCTCTCGGGCTGGTATTTATAATGTCAATCAGGAAGAAGACACGGTATCAATTGTCATCCTTCGCAGTACTGATAACCTACTTGCTCTCGAAGTAGATCAAGTATTAGGAGAACAAGAAATTGTTATTAAACAAATGGAAGCGCCAATTCCTAAACCAGCAGGAATTTCTGGGGCAACAGTGTTGGGTGATGGCTCAATTATGTCTATTGGAGATGTACTTGAGTTGATTGAAATTGCCCAAGGCAAGAGAACAATCAATCTTGGATTTAGTATCTGGCAAGAAGGAAAAGGCAATCAAGAAGATGAGATCGCTAGTGAACCAATGGTATTGGTTGTTGACGACTCGATTACTGTACGAGAGTTATTAACTCTTAGTTTCAATAAGTTGGGTTATCGTGTTGAACAAGCTAGGGATGGACAAGAGGCTTGGGATAAACTTCGTGGCGGATTGCCCTGCGACATGATTTTCTGTGACATTGAAATGCCGAGAATGAATGGCCTAGAGCTATTATCTAATCTCCAAAAAGATGAACAACTTCAAGGAGTTCCTGTCGCCATGTTAACTTCTCGTGGTGCAGAAAAACATCGTAAAATGGCTACTGATTTGGGAGCAAAAGCCTA
Organism: Cyanobacteria bacterium P01_F01_bin.143; assembly: GCA_039190385.1. Classification (GTDB taxonomy): domain Bacteria; phylum Cyanobacteriota; class Cyanobacteriia; order Cyanobacteriales; family Xenococcaceae; genus Xenococcus. Next base: position 14,691 of record JBCCYD010000039.1, read on the forward strand.
TCTAACTAAGCCTTATACGGAAAAGGATTTAATGGATGTGGCTCAAAGATTAATTGAAATTAATCAAGCCAATAAAGAAGCAGAATTAATGGTGGTTAATAATACTGAATTTAGTATTAATCATAATGTCAAACCATCAGCCGATGAGAATCCCGTAGTGTTAATTATTGATGATTCGGTAACTGTTAGAGAATTGCTTTCGATGACCTTCGCTAAAGCTGGTTATCAGGTAGAAAAAGCGAAAGATGGACAAGATGCTTGGGATAAATTACAAAATGGCTTGAAATGCGATCTTGCTTTCTGTGATATCGAAATGCCGAGAATGAATGGTTTGGAGCTATTGTCCAATTTACAAAAAGATACTCATCTTGCACCGTTCCCGATCGCGATGTTAACTTCCCGTGGCGCACAGAAAATGCGGAATATTGCCGCTAAAAGAGGAGCCAAAGGCTATTTTGTAAAACCATATGTGGAAGAAACTTTATTGGATGCAGCAGAAAAAATGATGAATGGGGAAATGTTGTTAGAGTTAGATGCTGTGGATAATTAAGTAATGAGTAATAAGTAATGAGTAATGAGTAAAACTGTTTACTGTTCAATGATTTAATGTTCAATGATTTAATGTTTAATGGTCAATGCTCAATGTTTATTTTTTGCCTGAAATTAAACCTCTTCTGCCTTCTGAGCTAGAAACTTTTAGGAAATGTTTCAGATTCTGAATTGGTTGAGTTTGCTCCAGTAAATCTAATTTCGCGATCGCGTTTTCGAGAGAAAGTCCTTCACTATATAAAATCCGAAAGGCTTTTTTAAGTTGCCGAAGTTCCTCCTTGTCCAAGCCTCTTCTCTTTAAGCCAACAAAGTTCAGCGATCGCACTTTAGCAGGATTTCCTTCTACCAACATATAAGGCGGAACATCCCGATTAATCCGACTCATCCCCCCAACCATTGCCATCTGTCCAATATGGACGAACTGATGAATCCCCAACACACCACTAATCACAGCCTGTGACTCGATCACGACATGACCAGCCATTGCCACATTATTGGCAATAATCACCTTATTCTCAATAATACAATTATGCGCCACATGAGAATAGGCCATCAAAAGATTATCATCACCGATAATGGTCGCTTCTCCTTCTTCTGTCGCTTTATTAACAGTTACATATTCCCTAATTTGGTTGTTGTCTCCTATTTTAACCAAACTATTGGCGCCCTTGTATTTCAAATCTTGAGGCTCTAAACCAATAGCAGCACCAGGAAATATTCGGTTATTAGCACCGATTTCTGTCCAACCATCAATTATGGCATGGGAACCTATAACAGTATTTGCCCCTATTTTGACTTGAGAACCAATGATGGCATAGGGATCTACCCTAACCGTCGGGTGCAATTGCGCCGAGGGATCAACAATCGCAGTAGGATGAATTAAATGGCTGTCGAACATAGCTGATGATTTGATTGCAGAACTCATAATTCCTAGTTTAGTTAGTCTATTAGGGAAAACAACATTTCGCCTTCTACTGCGACTTGACCATCTACTTCTCCCTTGCCTTTCATTTTGGCAATGCGATTACGTTTAAGAGCTAAAAGTTCCACGGTCATAATTAACTGATCACCAGGTACTACTGGACGACGAAAACGAACTTTATCAATACCAGCAAAAGCAAAAAACTTACCTTCAAGTTCAGGCATTTGCATCAATATTGTGCCTCCGACTTGCGCCATAGACTCAATTTGAAGTACTCCTGGCATTAGAGGTTTGCCTGGAATATGGCCAGGAAAATAAGGTTCGTTAAAGGTAACATTTTTTAATCCTACAGCTTTTTCTTGCGGTACATATTCGATAATGCGATCGACTAAAGCAAAAGGATAGCGGTGCGGTAAAAGTTTATGTATTTGTTCTGCGGTTAAAACGGGCATTCTTCAGTTATCAGTTATCAGTTATCAGTTATCAGTTATCAGTTAGCAAAGCAATTTTTTTCGCTAATTGGATATGGAGTTTGTGGCTAGCTTTATAGGCTAGAAAATGGGCTTGGGGAAAGGTTCCCAATAAACTTAGATCTCCTACTAAGTCCAATAGTTTATGCCGCGCTGGCTCGTTAGTAAATCGTAAAGGAGGATTTAACCAACCTTGATCACTACAAACTAGGGCATTATCAAGACTCCCTCCTTTAATTAATCCAGCTTGTCGTAGCTGTTCAATTCCTTCAGCAAAACCAAAAGTGCGGGCAGGCGCGATTTCTGTCGCAAAATCTGAGGGGTTGAGAGTCCAACTATGCCATTGATTACCGATCGCATCATAGGGGAATTCAATACCATAGGTAAAGCGTATCTCGGATGAAGGCATTGCTGCGACAAAAGAATCTTTTTCTTGAACTACTATAGGTTGTTGTATCACTAGAGGAGCAAAAGGATTATGTTCAACAATTTGTTGGGGCAAGATATTTTCGGTAATCGCGTCTGACCATAATTTTGCTGAGCCATCCAGCAACGGAACTTCTGCACCATCAATTTCGATTCTGGCATCGGCAATTCCATTCACAGATAATGCAGCCAACAGATGCTCCACAGTGCGGATTTTAATTACACCGGAAGACGTTTCCTTTGACAACTCTGTAGAAAGGACAGTTTGACTAACCGAATCCAGATTAGCTTGAATAATCGGCTGTCCGGGCTGATCTACCCTGACAAAATATCTACCTTCTCCTAGCTTAGCTGGCATGATTTTTACGGTACTCACTAATCCAGAATGTAATCCAACACCAGATAATGTAAAAGCTGTAAAAGTTTCTTGGAGATTTGCGAGCATAATTTCCTTCCTCATCACCGATACTTTTTCTTTCTCTCTTGTAGAATCTATCAAATTAATTAAAAAATCGAAAAATGATAACAACCAACAAATTCTGTCTAACTAATCTGATTCTGACAATTTTCCTCGGAAGTTTACTCCTAGGAGGTTGTGCAGCAGGTGACTCTTCCCAGTCGTCCTCATCATCTGATAACCTTACCCCAGTACAATCTGTAGTCAACAAGACCAGTAGCAAAGAAATGTTTGATAATTTACCAAGACTCGAAGGCATGGCAAAGGTGAAATTAGTAGTGAACGGTTCACCGATCATTATTGAGGTTAATGGTATTGAGGCACCAATAACTGCTGGAAATTTCGTTGATTTAGTACAACGAGGAGTTTATAACGGTTTAGTTTTTCACCGCGTAGTCAAATCACCCCAACCATTTGTTGCTCAGGGCGGAGATCCTTTAGGCAATGGCACAGGAGGTTTCACCGATCCTGACACTGGCAAAAAACGTTCGATTCCTCTAGAAATTAAACTTACAGGAGATGACGAACCTACCTACAGTAAAGGTTTAGGACAGCAGTCTGGCATTATGTCTCCTGATGTAGTTCTCAAACATAATCGTGGTGCAGTAGCTATGGCCCGTTCCTCAGCTCCTGATTCTGCTTCTTCTCAGTTTTATATTGCTTTGGCTCAGTTGGATTTCCTTGATGGAGATTATGCTGTATTCGGTTACGTTTTAGAAGGCATGGATGCTGTAGATGGCATTGAACAAGGCGATATCATAGAATCGGCTGAAGTACTCGAAGGCATCGAAAACCTTAAACAGTAATTTCAGTTAACAGTTAACAGTTATCAGTTATCAGTCAATGAGATTAACAAGTTTTAAGTATAGTAGTAAAATGTTTTACTCATTACTTCTTACTTATTACTCATTACTCACTTAAATGGATGTTGTAGTTACGGGAATTGGTTTGCTCTCTTGCCTGGGTTCTCTGATTGAAAGCTGGCAAAGTTTACAGTTAGGAAAATCGGGGATTAGATTGATGCAGCCTTTTCCTGAACTACCTCACTATCCTTTGGGAATGATTGGTGATACTCCTGCTAATTTGAATGAATTAACCAAGATTGTGGTTGAATCTGCTCTAGAAGATGCCGGGCTAGAGATTCCTCTAATCGATTCTGGTGTTGTGATTGGTTCTAGTCGTGGTTGTCAAGCTACTTGGGAGAATTTAGCAACTCAATATAATCCAAATTCTAATTGGTTGGATAGCTTACCTCACCGTGGCGCTGTACTAACAGCTAGAATAATTGAAACTACTGGGCCAGTTTTGTCGCCAATGGCTGCTTGTGCTACTGGAATTCACGCGATCGCGCGAGCATACGAATTAATCCAAACTGGTAGATGTCAAAGGGTAATTGCCGGAGCGATCGAAGCACCAATCACCAAATTGAGTTTGGCAGGTTTTGAACGTCTGGGAGCTTTGGCAAAAACTGGTTGCTATCCCTTTGATAAGCAACGCGAAGGCTTGGTTCTAGGCGAAGGGGGCGCAGTTTTTGTCCTTGAATCTGCAACGTTAGCCCAGACCAGGAATGCAACTATTTACGGAAAAATATTGGGTTTTGGTTTAACTTGTGATGCTCAAGGAATTACCGCACCCGAATCTGATAGTAGAAGTGCCGCGATCGCGATTAAACAATGTCTAGAAAGAAGTAACTTAACTCCTGATCAAGTGGATTATCTTCATCTTCATGGTACTAGTACCATGTTAAACGATCTTCACGAAGCAAGATTAATCAGAAATTTATTCCCCGATCAAGTTCCCGTCAGCTCAACTAAAGGAGCGACAGGCCATAGTTTAGGGGCATCTGGCGCGATGGGATTGGCTTTTTGCTTAATGGCCTTAAAATCGGGATATTTACCGCTCTGTGTTGGCTTAAATGATCTGGCATTTCCTCTAAATGCAGTAACCAAACCAAAAAAGAATGACCCCCAAACCGCTCTCTGTTTCAGCTTCGGTTTTGGAGGTCAAAATGCAATACTAGCAGTCGGAAAATACAATTAATGGATGAGTTACGAAGACAATAAGTAAAGTACTTTACTCATTACTCATTATCTCGATCCTGCGAAGACAGGACTCATTACTTCCGCGCAGCGGCACTAGTTCATGTGAAGATAATTAGCTTCTGCTTCCAATTGTCTAACTAGTTTATCGTTGCCTTGCGCTCTTGCTGCTTCTAAGCGATGTTCCAAATTTTTACGGAGACTTTCACGGTAGGTCAAGGCTGCTTTTGCTAGTTTTTCTTGGCGATTTTTGTTCATGATGGACTCTTTAAGATTAAAAAAAATAATGTAAATGTCAGCATTTGCTTATATGATAGCATTTTTTCCTTAAAATGTATTCTTTGTAACAGAAAATATTATGTAAATTTAAATTTGCTTCTAGTCTATGTCGAAAACTAAAATAGTTGCTTTACTAACAGACTTTGGCTTACAAGATGTTTACGTAGGAGTGATGAAAGGCGCGATCGCGAAAATCAATCCCCAGCTAAAAGTTATCGATCTTACTCACAATATTCTGCCACAAAATCTTTTGGCAGCTAGATTTGCCTTGCTAAATGTCTATCGTTATTTCCCAGATAACACAGTTTATGTCGCAGTAGTCGATCCTGGTGTAGGTAGCGATCGCAGATGCATCGCGATTCAATTTCCTTATGGTTGGCTCGTCGGCCCTGACAATGGAATTTTTACAGGAATACTCGAAGTTTGTCCGGCAATCAAAGCAGTAGAATTAAATAATAGTGAATATTGGTTAACGCCTAACCCGAGTAATACTTTTCACGGTCGAGATATTTTTGCCCCAGTAGGAGCTTATTTAGCTAGTGGCATTGCCTTAGAATCATTAGGCAAAACAATATCTTTAGAGAGTTTAGCGACTTTATCTTTGCCTGAATTGCAAGTAACGGAAACTTCGATTACTGGTTGTATTCAATATTGCGATCGCTTTGGTAATCTGGTTACGAATATTCCTGTCGATCTTCTTGGAAAAAAAAATTGGCACATTGAGATTTCTGGTCAAAATATTTCTTTGGCAAAAACCTATAGTGATGTTGACAGAGGACAAGCGATCGCTTTAGTAGGCAGTCATGGTTATCTCGAAATCGCCGTCAATGGTGGTAGCGCTCAACAAAAGTTACAAATTACTGTTGGTGCAATAATATTGTTACTATCAAAATAGAATATTCACTCTTCATAATCGCTGGTAATCTCAACTTCTAGAGTATCTTCATCGACATAAATATAGAGAACATTGGGGCGACAACATATTTGACAATCTTCAACATAGGATTGCTGCATACCCGAACTAATATCGACAAAGGTGGTATTTTCTTCTCCGCAAAAAGCACAATAGTACTCTGATGTTGTCTGCATTTACAATTGATTAGGTTTGATATTCTCTGATTAATCAATAACTGTTTACTAAAAAAATCAGACGGGGGGTAAATTTATGGCATTGGTCGTTCAAAAATATGGTGGTACTTCTGTTGGCTCGGTAGAACGGATTCAAGCGGTTGCCCAAAGAATACACAAAAATGTTCAGCAGGGCAATAGTCTAGTGGTTGTCGTATCGGCAATGGGAAAAAGCACCGACACCCTAGTCAATCTAGCACAGCAAATTTCCGCTAATCCTTCCCGTCGAGAAATGGATATGCTGCTATCAACAGGGGAACAAGTCTCGATCGCGCTGTTGAGTATGGCACTACAGGAATTAGGGCAACCCGCTATTTCTTTAACAGGCGCTCAAGTAGGAATTGTCACTGAAGCCGCCCATTCTCGGGCCAGAATTTTAGAAATTGATACCAAACGTTTATTAAAACATCTCAATCAAGGCGAAGTCGTTGTGGTTGCCGGTTTCCAAGGAGTTAGCGATCGCCAAAGTCTAGAAATTACTACTTTAGGCAGAGGTGGTTCTGATACTTCTGCTGTAGCCTTGGCCGCTTCTTTGAAGGCTAATCGTTGCGAAATCTATACTGATGTGCCTGGAATTCTCACCACAGATCCTCGTCTGGTTCCCGAAGCACAATTAATGTCAGAAATTACCGCCGATGAAATGCTGGAGTTGGCAAGTTTAGGCGCTAAAGTTTTACATCCTCGGGCAGTGGAAATTGCTCGCAACTATGGCATGCCGTTAGTGGTTTTATCTAGTTGGAGTGATGCGGCAGGCACTAAAGTTACTAGTCCTGTTCCCAAACCGCGATCGCTTGCCGGATTGGAAATAACTAAAGCCGTCGATGGGGTAGAAATCGATAACAATCAATCAAAAGTTGCTTTACTGAGAATTCCTGATTGCCCCGGAGTAGCCGCTAAGCTATTTAACACGATCGCTGAACAACAAGTAGATGTAGATCTAATTATTCAATCAATTCATGAAGCAAATACTAACGATATCGCCTTTACAGTAACCAAAGATGCGCTCAAACAAGCTGAAGCTGTCGCCCATGCGATCGCACCTGCTTTTCGAAGCGCTCCCGAATCCACAGAAGAAGCAGAAGTCATGATCGATAATCAAATCGCCAAGATTGCTATTTCTGGGGCAGGGATGATTGGTCGTCCTGGAATTGCTGCGCAAATGTTTAGAACTTTGGCCAAAGCAGGAGTTAATATCCAAATGATATCCACCTCTGAAGTCAAAGTGAGCTGTATCATCGACCAATCCCAACGTGATTTGTCCTCGGAAGTTCTTTGTAAAGCTTTTGAGATCGAAAGTTCGACGCTGCCAATTAAAAATCCAGTAACAGACTCGGAAGTTCCTCCTGTAAGGGGTGTGGCATTAGATCGGGATCAAGCGCGCTTAGCAATTGTTCATGTCCCAGATCGCCCAGGAATGGCAGCCCAAATTTTTGGATTACTAGCCGACAAAAATATTAGTGTCGATACAATTATCCAATCACAGCGTTCTCGGATTGTTAATGATGTAGCAACCCGCGATATTGCCTTTACTCTGGCTCAAGATGACGCTCAAATTGCCGCTGAGGTTTTGGGTGAATTAGCAAAAAATATTGGTTGTGGAGAAATTACGGTGGATACCGCGATCGCAAAAGTGAGCATTGTCGGCGCTGGCATGGTAGGCAATCCAGGCGTTGCTGCGCAATTTTTCTCAGCTCTGGCCGAAGCAAAAATCAATATCCAAATGATCACCACATCCGAGATCAAAATTAGTTGTGTAGTCGCCGAAGAGCAGGGAGTACAAGCATTACAATCTGTCCATAATGCTTTTGGCCTATCCAAAAAATCATGAATAGTTGGCATATTTTTGTCTGTAGCAAAATGTAAAGCTGCTACTTTACATTTTCTCAACGGAATTTTATCTATTTTTTATTAGACTATCTGTGAAATCGCCAAAGCTTAATTTTTACTAAAAATAGGTGTTTTACAGGATGTACAAACTCAGGGAAAATAATAATATAAAAAACATTGGAGCTCTTACAATTTTGTAGTTGCTCATTTAAAAATTATTTTTGTTTAACTTTCACTCACTAATAAAATATTCTAAAAATGAAAATAGAACATTTAAGTATCTTCAATGGTTATCTTGTTACAGTCTATTTTACTGCTGAGTTGGGTTGGCGCTACAGTGTTGTATTGAATGATGGTAGTATTTTCCAGCCCTATGATCTATACCAAACTTCTAAAGAAGCTTACGAAGTAGTCAATGATATTCTCGATTTAGTTATCTTATCTGATCGCCACGAAGTAGATACTACCCAGTTATACTAGATTTATATTACTAAGTAACTAGACTCGATTAAAGTTAGATTTAACCTTAAAGAGTTAAGCGTCAGACAAATATTAGAAAATATAATATTTCTTTACATAGTTATATTTTATCAAATCGATATACTTAGTCATATAAATTATCAATGAGAAGTTGCGATGAACTATGCTTTATCTCTTTTAAAGAAAATATCAGAACAAACTATTGTTTTGATTATAGCGATTATAATTAGCTGTTCAGGAGTTTTGTATTTATCCAAAATTCCTCAAAATATTTTCGGTTGGTTTTTTCCCACTACCTACACTACGACTGAG